>JBBRJL010000387.1:0-3615 GCA_038219375.1 Chitinophagales bacterium
ATTGGTACGATTCCTTCCTAGCGCCTACAAATTCTATTTCTAAGTCTTGGTGCCTGATCATAGCTGTACCAAATCTCTTGTAAACTGCTATGTGTGGATATGGTCTCAATTTAGAAGCTAGTTTTTCTGCCAAAGCTATACCATCACCGACGCAAACCACATCAAGATCTTTTGACTCTCTAGCAAGTAATCTATCTCGTACGTACCCACCAACTACATAAACAGGAAAATTGAGTTCAGCTGCAGACTGTTGAATCAATTCAAAGACTTTCCTTTCATATGGTTTAATGTTGAATACCAAAATATTAATTTTTATTTCATTTAATCAAATAGCATTACTTCCTGATAATATTCCTTCAATTCGTCAAGAATATCATGTATTTGAGCACTTTCTGAACCTGTTACCAATCTTGACCTGAACTCTTTTACGCCAGGTAAATCTCTGAAATAGTTGGTATAGTGTCTTCGCATTTCTGCAATACCTATTTTTTCACCCTTCCACTCGATCGACTTAGAGAAGTGCGTGCGTGCTACCTCTACCCTTTCTTCTATGGTCGGTGGATCAAGGATCTCACCTGTAGCAAAATAGTGTTTTATTTCTCTGAATATCCAAGGATAACCTATCGCACCACGACCTATCATTATGCCATCTACACCATAACGATCCCTATATTCTTTTGCTTTTTGTGGACTATCAATATCACCATTCCCAAAGATAGGTATATTAATTCTTGGGTTTTCTTTTACTTTTGCAATCAATGACCAATCCGCTTCTCCTTTGTACATCTGTTTTCGTGTACGACCATGTATGGACAATGCTTTGATGCCAATATCTTGGAGTCTTTCTGCTACTTCTTCTATATTTAGGGTATTTTCATCCCATCCTAATCTCGTTTTCACAGTAACGGGTAGCGAAGTAGATTTAACGACTTTTTCTGTCAGTTTGATCATTCTAGGTATATCTTGCAAGATACCTGCACCTGCCATTTTGCAAACGACTTTTTTGACAGGACAACCGAAATTTATATCCAACAATTCAGGATTAGCGGCTTCTACTCGTTCGGCTGCTAGCGACATAGAGTCTATTTCTGCGCCAAAAATCTGAATACCAATAGGTCTCTCGTCATCATAAATATCAAGTTTCTGAACACTTTTGGCAGCATCTCTGATTAGGCCCTCCACACTTATAAATTCTGTGTACATCAAGTCACATCCTTGTTCCTTACACACAGCTCTGAATGGGGGATCACTCACGTCTTCCATTGGAGCGAGAAGAAGCGGGAACTCACCTAGATCTGTTTTTCCTATTTTGACCATGATAGTTTACAATGTGTTCTGATAAATGGTAGATAATTAAAAATTATAACTCGCACCGAACCAATATTCTATGACGGATCGCTGAATATCTCTTGCTGTTTCGTTCGTATTATACATAAGTTCCACACCAAATCTCCACTTTCCCATACCGCTCATATATCCGAGGCCTATTAAAGGAAAATTAATTTTTTGATCAACAGAATATCCTCTTATGTTATATCCTGCTGGGTCGGCAGCATAATTCATAAATGCGTATTCAGCTTGTATATAAATTTCATTGGTTACTTTACCACGACCGAGTAGAAATCCACCATAATCAAACACGGATGGATCTGAGCCTGTTACTGCAAATTGATCATAAAATAGTTTTCCTCCAGCACCTATTGTAAACCTTTCACTTAATTTATAGCCAACATTTGCTTTTGTAGAAATGGACAGACCATTAAAAAAACCAAGATTACCAAATTTAAATTCTGGATTTAATTGATCCACTAGACTTGGCTGGTCTACCTTTTCTTTTTTTGACGCTTCTTTCCGCTCTTTGATTGTCTTTTTCCTCAATTGAGCCGAGACGTCATCTGACATAAAAACACTTAAAGTCAGTATAAAAAGAACTTGAAAATATTGTTTCATGTTGATCTATATTTAGTAAATTAGCGTAAAAGTAAGGAAAGTATCCTTCATATCAGATACTGTCATAAACTTTAACGTAAAATTACAATTAAGTGTTACGACATAGGGCAAAATAATTTATCGGATAAAGGTAAAATATAAACCCTTATGTCTCCTCTAGAAATCAAACTGCTTCCTTGATCCTTATCTGATCGTGATAATCTGCTTCGGCGGAAGATGTCAATTTTACGTTACCCTTATTTTCTCTGATCACTCTCGAAAACAATGAAATCTGGGGGTCAGACAAAAACTTCCATACCAAAGACGACCATGAAGTATGATAGGTGAGTGTATCATAATATTCTGGAGCTATCCTTTTTATTTCTGGAAGTTTGTTCCATGGAATATAAGAAAAATCATGGTGCTCATTGTGGAAACCCACATTAAATGCAAGTTTATTGAGTGGACCATAATAGCTATACGTCTCTTGTGGCGCATCTGTGAGGTAGTGTTCTTGAATCCATCTTCCGCCCAAAGGATGAAGTCCTACTGAAAAGAAAAATGACGCTACCAAATATAAAATTGGCATTAGCCCAAAAAAGTAAACCAACAGTAAGTCAAATCCAATCACAACGACCAAGTCGATCCAAACCCAAATACTAGAGAATTGGATTTCTCTTAATCTTGGTGGTCTTGTAACTTGGAAAATTGGGTATAAAAGCAACCAAATGGCTTTCCCGAAAAATGAATTACCAATTAATTTTGCTTCCCAAACACTTGGAATGTCTGCATCTATGTCGTAATGGCCTTGGAACGCATGATGTTTAAGATGGTATTTTCTGAATTGGACAGAACTAGGCACTGCATTAGGTAAGTCACAAAGGATGCCTGCCCAAATATTGGCTAATCGACTTTTGAATACTAAATTGTGCGTACACTCATGTATCAAGGTAAACAAAGCATGGTTAGCAAATGCGCCTACTGCATATGCACAAAGCAAAACCAACCACCAACTTTGATTACTCAATAAGACTGAAATAGCAACTTGAAAAGAAACTATACCGAATATATATAAGAAAGTATATGGGTTTCTACCCATAAGTTGCTTGATTTGTGGATACTTCTTAATGATTTCTTTAGTTCTTTGGATATGAGGCTCAGGGCTTTGAGAGAAAATAAAATTATTTTCCATAATACTAGATATGATTTTGATGGGTCAAAAGTATAAAATTAAAAAATTATTAACGGAAGATTATTTATAAATTATTTTTAATCTGCTTGTTTTTGTTCTATTTACATCCATTGTAGATAACTTAGAAAAAATAAATATTTGATATTTGTTAACAAATTGCAAAAGTATTGTACTTTCACCATTCCAAATTTTTTATTATCAAAAACAAAACACACAATGAAAATCAGAGAGATTAATGCCATGCGTGGACCCAATTATTGGTCCGTAAGGAGACATAAGTTAATAGTGATGGTACTTGACTTGGAAGATATGGAAACTAAGCCGACCAATCTCATTCTTGGTTTTGGCGACCGACTCAAAGCTATGTTTCCTACGATGTACTCGCATAGATGTTCTGAAGGTTGTGAAGGTGGTTTTTTCATGAGGGTAGACGACGGCACTTGGATGGGTCATGTGATAGAACATGTCGCCCTTGAAATCCAAACCCTAGCTGG
>JBBRJL010000388.1:0-3593 GCA_038219375.1 Chitinophagales bacterium
TACAAGTTAGCTTTGCATCTCTGTATTGCTTTTGCAGTTTATAGCATGCTTCTATGGACTTATTTATATACAAGAGATGAAAAAATAAACTTACCTGACGTTGATTTATCTAGATTTAGGCGTCTTATTGTTTCTTTCACTGTATTATTAATTTTTCAAATTTTTATGGGTGGTGTTATTGCTGGCATGAAGGCAGCAGTTGTTTACCCTACTTGGCCTGATATGAATGGTGTTTACTTTCCAAGTATTATTTTTAGATTAGATCAATGGAATGCAGAGAATTTTAATAATTACGACAGGAATATTTTTATGCCCGCATTGATTCATTTTATTCATAGAAATACGGCTTACATTCTTACTTTATTGGGAATCTTTATTGTTTTTAAAATTTTTGTGTTGTCGGGAAAATCAGAAACTGGAAGAATATATACTAAATTTAGATATCTTGGTGTTATATTATTTGTTGTATTGGTTAGCCAGGTTCTATTAGGAATAATTACTGTAGTATCTAGTAAAGGTGAGATACCAGTCCTTTGGGGTGTATTGCACCAGGCAGGTGGATTATTATTATTAACCATTGTTGTTTATACATTTTTTGTACTCAGGATTAAAAAATAAAAAAATATCTCTATATTGCCACAATTTTTGACTAAACAGTTTATAGCGTTATCTAATGGATAGATATATCATTAAAGAAGAGGGTAATTATAAGTATATTGAAACCGGAGGTGATGGAACTCCTTTGGTTTTGCTACACGGATTATTAGGGGCTTTAAGTAATTTTGAAGGTATCATAGATCACTTTAGTAAAACACATAATGTTGTTGTTCCTATTCTACCACTTTTTGAAATTTCTATTAGAAGTTTGTCAGTAATGCGGCTAGTTGATTATGTTGATGATTTTATACGTTTTAAAGCATATCATAATGTACATATTTTGGGTAATTCTTTGGGTGGTCATATCGCCCAGTTATATACGCTCAAGAATCCAACTACTACATCTAGTATGACACTAACAGGAAGTAGTGGATTGTTTGAAAGTGCTATGGGTAATACATTTCCTAAAAGAGGAAATTATGAGTACATGAAAAAGAAAGCCGAGAGTGTCTTTTACGATCCAGCTGTCGCTACCAAAGAACTGGTAGATGATATATATGTCACAGTGAACGATTTGAAAAAAGCTATGTGTGTCATTGCAATTGCTAAATCTGCGGTAAGACATAACTTGGAAGATCGTTTAGATGATATAAAATGCCCAACATTATTGATTTGGGGAATACAGGATTCAGTTACGCCTATGTGGGTTGGAGAGAAATTTCACGAATTAATTCCTAATTCCGAGTTGGTTAAAGTCGACAGATGTGGTCATGCACCGATGATGGAGAGGCCTGATCTATTTAATATCGCATTAGAATCTTTTATTACAAGAGTGGAAGATAAAACCTTTATGACGGATAAAAAAGAAACCTATATTCTTGATTAACAAATAATTAAACATAGATATTTATTTAATTTATTAGTATTTAACTACTTTTTAGGGCCGTAATATTTCATTATAAGTACTGCAGGCATAAATATTTTCCTATAAGCCCTTCTGAACCGCTATGTATAATGCAAATTTATTATTTATTTTCCTTAATACATGTTTTATTTTCTATTTACTTGTGTCTATCAGTGTGGTTGATGTTTAACTTATTAAAATTAATGACTCACTAGTGAGATATTTAGATTTAGTATTTCACGGTTGAGTGTTGTCTTTCGATTTGTTATTTTTTTGCATCGGATTTTCTTGAATGCCTTCTCCACGACGTTTAAATATTTCAAACTGTGTTAGTTTATCTTCTCTTGGAAAAGCATTATTATAAGTGTCGATATCGGCTGTCTCTAAGAATGGATCAAGGTTGAACTTCACTATTTTTTTGTCTGATTTATGAACCCTTGTTATATTCTTTTCACCTTTTCTCCATATTTCAGCTGGTAATCTCACTATTTCTTTCTGACCATCTTCATATTCAATTTCATAAATAACTGGTGTGATTAAGTCTCCTACTCTTTCGATCCCAATCTCATAAAATAAGGTGGTACTATTTTCTAATTCTCTTTCTTCTGTATTAAGTACACTATTTGATTTTTTATATATAGCCTTGTCTTCTTCTGATGTGAAAAGTGGATCGTAATAAGTATAAAAGTCGTTTAGCGTTGTGTCTCTTTCGTTATATGTTTCTTTTATATCCGTTTTATTTCGAAGGGTGCTTATACTCTTTGTAGACAATTTTTTCTTCTTTTCTTGCTCATTTTTTATAGTTGGATCCTTCGGTAGTACTGTTTTTACTTTAACATCTGATATGGATAAGTCTACATGATCATTTGTATAAAACCATCCTCTCCAGAACCAATCTAAATCTACCCCAGAAGCATCTTCCATAGTCCTAAAGAAGTCTGCCGGGTAAGGTTGTTTGAAGGCCCATCGCCTTGCATATTCTTTGAATGCATAATCAAAAAGTTCTCGACCCATTATAGTTTCTCTAAGAATATTTAATGCTGTAGCTGGTTTGGCATATGCATTATTGCCTAGTTGGTAGGCTGATTCAGGGTTGACCATTATAGGCGACATCTTTGTTTTATCTCCACTCATGTAACCTACTATTTTATGCGCTTCTCCTCTACTAGACGGATAGTTTCTTTCAAACTCTTGCTCGGAAAGATATTGAACAAATGTATTAAGACCTTCGTCCATCCAGGCCCATTGTCTCTCGTCTGAATTAATTATCATTGGAAAAAAGTTATGACCTACTTCATGTATAATTACGCCTATCATACCATATTTAGTTCTTTCTGAATAGGTGCCATCTTTTTCACATCTACCGAAGTTAAAACTTATCATCGGATATTCCATACCTATTCTATCTGCATTAATTGACCAAGCAACAGGGTACGGATAATCTATGGTATATTTTGAATAAGTAACTAATGTATGAGCTACTGCTTTGGTACTGTATTTTTCCCATAAAGGATTGCCTTCCTTCGGATACATTGACATAGCCATACTCGTTTTATTACCTATCTTTACATTCATAGCATCCCAGATAAATTTTCTTGAAGACGCAAAAGCAAAATCACGTACATTCTCCGCTTTGAATATCCATGTTTTCTTAGTCGTTAACTTTTGTTTTTCTCTTTCCTCTGCTTCATATTGAGATGCTATAATTACAGGCTGTCCAAATTCTTTTTCTGCTCGTTTAAACTTATCTTGTTGTGCTTTTGATAAAACTTTGTCCATATTTTGAAGAGTTCCTGTAGCTGCAATTAGATGGTCGCTTGGTACAGTAATGCTAACTGTGTAATTTCCGAATATTAACGTGAACTCTCCTGATCCAAGAAACTGCTTATTTTGCCATCCTTCTATGTCATTGTATGCACACATTCTAGGGAAGAATTGGGCTATTGTATAAAGGTAGTTATCATCTTCTTTGAAGTATTCGTATCCTGACCTGCCTCCGAGTTTTATTCTATCGTTTATATTGTACCAATATTTTATCTTGAAGCTATATTTTTCGCCTCTTTTTAGCGGTTTTGGCAAGTCTAATCTCATC
>JBBRJL010000389.1:0-3592 GCA_038219375.1 Chitinophagales bacterium
GATTGAGTTCAAGGACGTTTTTGATCCATGGTTCCTTTATGATTGAGGTATCGTACATCACAGGTGTAATAAAAAACAAAGTTTGGATCATGAAGGGTAGGACATAACGCACATCCCGATACTTTACATTGATCGCCGATAAAAAAGTACCGAGACTAAAAGCAGTAAATACGGTAATAATATATCCGATCATAATACTCGTCCCTAGATTTAGCCAAGCAATATCGAATGTTAATACAAAGGAGTAATATAACAAAAGACCATAAAAAAGTAATAAACTGATCATAAAATCGAAGGAAGATGTAAGTACAGCGGAGATTGGTATAACCAGTCGAGGGAAGTATATTTTTTTTATGATATTGGCATTACTTACCATTGATTGTGATGCGTGTGTTACGCCGTGATTAAAAAGATTCCAGATCAATAATCCACTTAGATAGTAGATAGGCGCCGGGATTTGTCCAGTATTGATTCCCAATCCTTCGGAAAGTAATAGCACAAAAATGATCATCATAGCCAATGGCTGTAATAGTGTCCATAATATACCAAGGGCAGCTTGTTTATACCTTACTTTTATCTCTTTCCAAGTAAAAAAGTACAGTAATTCACGATATTGCCAAAGTTCTTTCCAGCCTAAGGTAAAAACTGATTTTGGTTTAATAATGATTTCTGGTGCCAAAATATTTGTAAAATTATGATCACAAAGGTAGTTTTTTAATTTCACTTTTTGGACGTGCCGTTTGTCAAAGTCTTACTTGACTTTGACGGAATATATCATATGGTCTCTGACCTGCTTCCTCACTACAAATTGTAATTATCCATACTTTCAAGTCGGTCTGAAGACCGATGGATAACAGTCCTGAAGTCACAGACTTCGGACAACGGCATCAGTCGCAGACTTCGGACAACGGAGATTAACCGATATATCCCACATCCGATAAAGGAATATCCAATAAGGTGATATCGATAATACCAACATTGTTGATATAATTGGACGCACTACTATAGATGTAGTCTTCTGCTTTGTTTACCCAGCCAGCTCTGACAGGGTTTAAGTGAATATAGTCTAATTTTTGCCTAAAAAATTTAGGTGAGTACAACTCTATTGCATGGTTGCCATTCTGCCATACTTGATTTATACTGTTGTTATTATTGTATCTGGCATGGTATTCAAAAATTATTTTGAGCCATTCACTTCTACTTTCATCTTGACCATTAATACTTTTAATTATTTCTGATGAGGTGAATTTTTTAAAATCACGAATAATATCTGAAAGGTTTCCATCTTTAGCTTGCCAAATGCAGTGCATATGGTTGGTCATGATTACATGTCCATAGACAATGAGTCCTTTATTGGCAATACAATACTTCATGCTTTCGATTAAAGTATCTCTATGAGATTGACGCAAAAATAAATCCACCCAACCTACTACTGTCATGGTTAAGAAATGAATTTCGTTTTGATTTTCGATTTTGTAACTCATAATTGATAATTTTCGATTTCGTCAAAACCACTACGTCGTTTGTCAAAGTCTTACTTGACTTTGACGAAACATATCCTTTGGTCTCTGACCAGCGTTTACACTTCATTTTGTTACTATTACTACATTCACTTCGGTCTGAAGACCGATAGATAACAGTCCTGAAGTCACAGACTTCGGACAACGAATGAAGTCACAGACTTCGGACAACTAAAAACCTTATCTCAATATAACCATCTTACCAAATCCATCTTTAAATAGATTGTCGATCTTGTTGACAGAGTATTGGTCATATTTTTCTCCGCTTTGTTTACGAGAATTTACTTTGTAGAGGTAAACACCATTAGCCAATTTACTTCCGAAGTCATCGGTACCATCCCATTTATAAGCTGTTCTGTTTATACCAATATGCAAGGACCCAAGTTCATCTTTTGTGATTTCTTTGACCACTTTACCTGTTAAGGTCAGGATAGAGATAGACATGATATCAGGTACTTCTTCACCCGTCAATGTGAATATAAACTGTGTCGAAGTAGAGAATGGATTAGGATAGTTGAGTACATTGCTGATACTTTGTTTTTCTATTACTTTAAATGAAATAGATCTTGGATTGATCCCTGATTTATTGCCTGATGCATCTTTCCCTTGCACTATAAGTCTATACTCTCCATCTCGTAAAGTAGGGTAGTAGTGCACTTTTGCTGTGGCATTATTTTGATCGGCGGGAGTAAACTTTATTTGTGGACTTGTCATTGGGATTTCTAGGAATTGATTTCTGCCTGTATCTAGTTTTATCTCAAAAAGCTCCGGGTCAGTGATTGGTAAAAAGTTATTGTCATCTGCAAGTGTAACTAAGATTTCTGGTTTTGGAGAGACGATATCACCATCCATGATCTTCAATCCATCAAAGTACACATCAAGCAAAGGATTGTCTTTGTCCTTTGCTACATTGTATTGTCTAGAAAGCACATTATTGAAGGTGTACAATTCTTTTGGTGTTTGATCGGGATTAACTTCTATACCAAATCTTATTTCTGAGAAGTTGCCGCTTCCTACGTTAAATTCAGCTACATCACTGAGTTTTTCACCTGATTTTAATGGTTTGATTTTTTTGTAAGTCGTCACAGATTGATTATTACCTGTCGTCATGGTGTATTTTACCAAAAGGCTGTCTAAATCTGTATAATTTACATTGGCTACTTCGTAGAATACTTTTATGTTTTCGCCTTGATTAATTTCATTATTGGTAAAGTTTGGTTCAGACTTTAAAAATGAGATTGCAGCGTCGGGAAGTGGTGAATACGATGTTCTCCAAAATTTTAACTGAGGACTAGTAAACTCTAGCGAATCGAAAGATACATTTTCAAGCTTTAAGCCTTTATTTTCAAAATCTTTTAAATTTAGGTTTTTACCATTAATTAACATTGAATCAATTGTTGTTTCAAGTGAATTTTCAACTAATTTTACATTAATCCAAGACTTTTGATTTTCTCCTGAAATATCTTCAATTGAGAATTTTAAATCTTTAATCTCTTTAACACTTCCAATTAATACAGAGTTTTGGTAACCAATCGGTTTTAAATTATTTGTCACAGCTGTAAATTCAATGATTTCATTAATGTTGCTTGCTATTTTGTCATTAAGAACTTTAAAATTTGAAGTTCCCTTTTCTACTTGCAAAATGTATGGAACAGATCCGAATTGGTTTAACAAATCAAACTCACTTGCGCCCATTGATTTTAGACTTTCAAATAAAGTTGTACCGTAAAGGAGTTTATCTCCTTCCCATTCAGATATTTTTAAATCTGAATTTACATCTTTCAAAACTGAAAAAACTGTGACAAAATTATTAGGTTTAATAAAATTTTTAATAAAATCAGTAATGTTTTTTCTACTCTCAGGTGTATCAGTCCTAAATGGATAGACTGCAATAGAAGCGCCTGTAGGGTTTAAACTTCCGTATTCACCTCCTATTGCATTTCTACTAAATAATCCTGTATTTTTATTGTAAATTACAAAAGCAATACCACTGTTCATATAATTCCAAGGAGTTACAGATCCAAAAGTAACATTATTGAAAGTATATCCAGGTCTGTCATCTATATCCCATA
>JBBRJL010000390.1:0-3588 GCA_038219375.1 Chitinophagales bacterium
ATTTTAATATATTCAATATATTTTTTAAGATTTACTAATATAAATCACAATCTTACTTTACATTTACCGATAACAATAAGTCGATTGTGTTGTTTTCGTACTCTTCTTTTTTTATTTTTTTAAATCGCCTAATATTCTTATAACTTCAGCTGCCATAGTCAATCCAAATAAAGCAGGCATATAAGAAATTGTGCCATAATACGACTTTTTATAATTTTTTCCATCGGTTAGCTTTAAAGCTTCTTTTGGTTGGATCTCTTCAGAAAAGACGACTTTGATTCCTCCTTTTATATTATCTCGTATCAGTCTTTTTCTAAGGCTTTGGGCAAATTTACATTCTTTCGTTGTCGAAATATCACCAATCCGTATTTTTGAAGGGTCTAGTTTTCCGCCTGCGCCCATTGAGCTAATTATTTTAAGGTTTTTTGTTTTGGCAATTTTTAATAATGTCAATTTTGGTGTCACACTATCTATGCAGTCTAGAATGTAGTCAAATTTACCTGATTCCAGAAGACTTTCCATATCCTCTGGTTCTAAAAATCTATCGTAAGCGACAATTTTTACTTCCGGATTTATATCTTCAAATCTTGATTTTAGTAGTTCTGATTTTAACTGGCCAATAGTCGATGTTTTGGCTTGTAATTGTCTGTTTATGTTGGTGATATCTACAGTATCTCCATCTATAATCGTCATTTGACCAATTCCAGCCCTTATCAAAAATTCGCCTGCAAAACTTCCCACACCTCCGAGTCCTACTAAAAGGATATTGGCATTATTGATTTTTTCAATCGATTCTTCTCCTATTAGTAGTGCTGTTCGTTCCAGCCACTGTGGTACTTCCATTTTTCTTTATAAAACGTTATGAAATTTTTATACAATTGTGCTGTTAATGGTTCCAGTGCCATCTTTCTTAAATCGGCAAAAATACGATATCTATCCATAATATTTATCTTGAAATCACTATCTGTTTCTAAAAATATTTGATCTAGGGGAATAAATTGTAACATCTCCATAAATGAGCTGTTCATTTTTTCGTACGGTGCAACTGAAAATTGTATACCTTCATCCAATAGTTGCCCAGCCAATATCTTATTGCGCATGTATCCGTGCACAGCCCATGTAGTCTGTCCATAAGCTCTTTTTAATTTTATCAATCTGTCGTAGGCTCTTACGCAATGTATAATAACGGGTGCATTCAATTCATTTGCGAGCATAATTTGTTGAAGGGCAATATCTTCTTGAAGGTCCAAGTCAACACCTTTTAGTTTATCAAGACCAAATTCACCAATTCCGAGACAAAATTTATCATTTTCATATTTTTGTTTGATTAGATTTGTTTGTTGTTCATCGAGTTTTTTATCAGTCCACCACGGATGGTAGCCAATCGTGTAATAGGTAAGTTTTTTTTCTTGAGTGCCATGAATAGAAACAACCTCGACAACTTCATCATTGTGATATTTGGAATGATTATGAAAATCGATGTAAGGGTCGTTTACCAATATAAGTAACTATATTATTTGAATTATAGCAGGCTATTTTACGCTATTAAATTTCTTTAACTAACAATAGGCAGAAGAGACTGAAATATTAGTCTCTTCTGCCTTATATTTAGGATATGATTATTTTGGCCCGGCGGCCACTATTTCTTTATTGACTCCTTTTTCGTATTTTTTAAAATTTGTTTTGAATAATTCTGACAATTTTTGTAAAGTGTTTTCGTATCCTTTTTTATCTACCCAAGTTTCTTTTGGGTGTAGGATTTCTGAAGGTACATTAGGGCAAGTAGTAGGAATTTTAAATCCGAATACATGTTCATCTATCATTTCTACTTGATCAAAGTCATTAGCATGAATGGCATCAATAATAGCTCTTGTATATTTAAGTTTGATACGTGACCCTATGCCATAAGGTCCTCCAGTCCAGCCAGTATTAACTAACCAGGCTTTTGCACCGTGTTTTGTTATTTTTTCTGCAAGAAGTTCTGCATATTTATTTGGGTGCCAAGGCATGAAAGCCGCTCCGAAACAAGCAGAAAAAGTAGCCGATGGCTCTGTTACACCCATTTCAGTCCCGGCAACTTTTGCTGTATACCCTGATATAAAATGGTAACTAGCTTGTTCAGGTGTAAGACTGCTCACAGGTGGCAAGACTCCGTATGCATCACACGTGAGAAATATTATGTTTTGTGGTTGACCTGCTACACATGGTATTTTGGCATTTTGAATGAATTCAATAGGGTAGGCAGCTCTTGTATTTTCGGTAATGGAGATGTCATCATAATCAACGACTCGATTTTTTTCATCATAGACTACATTCTCTAGGACTGTTCCAAATTTTATCGCATTATATATTTCAGGTTCTTTTTCGGCACTAAGATTAATGGCTTTGGCGTAACATCCACCTTCTATGTTAAATACGCCTTTGTCTGTCCAACAATGTTCGTCATCTCCTATGAGTTGTCGTCTAGGGTCGGCACTTAATGTCGTTTTGCCAGTTCCTGAAAGTCCAAAAAATATTGATACATCATCATTTTCTCCTAAATTTGCAGAGCAGTGCATAGGCATTACGTTCCTTAGTGGCATCAAGTAATTCATGACAGTAAAAATTCCTTTTTTCATTTCACCCGCATATTCTGTACCCAAAATGACTATTTCTCTTTTTTCAAAGTCAAGCGCTACACTTGTTTTTGATGTCATTTGGTTTGTAAATTTGTTGGCAGGGAAAGCTCCTGAATTGAAAATGGTATAATCAGGTTCGCCAAAGGATTTTAACTCTTCTTTGGTCGGTCTGATGAGCATATTATTCATGAAAAGCGCATGATATGCTCTTGTACATATGATTCTTACTTTTATTCTGTACTGAGGATCCCATCCTGCAAATCCATCAAATACATAAATAGTATCTCGACTATTTATATAATCTATAGCCCTTACTTTATTGATCATAAAAGTATGCTCATCAAGAGGGAGATTGACATTTCCCCAGTCTATATTGTTTTCCGAGTCTGGATGTTTTACTATTCTCCTATCTTTTGGGCTCCTACCAGTTTTTTCACCGGAGTACACCAAGAGTGCTCCTTTGTCTGATATGATGCTTCCTTTTTCATTTTGAAGCGCCATTTCATAAAGTCTAGGCACGCTCAAGTTGCGATAAATTTTCGGTTGGGTAATACCCACTTTTTCCAAATTGAAAGATTTCATTTTAATTGATTAGGTTATAAAATAAGTAAAAATTTGGTCAACACAAAGTTAATAATAGATTTTGAATATTTTCCAATAATTGTATTTTAGATTTAGATTTTTAATTTTTTTCCAATAATTTTTATGTAAGGTTAGTGCTCTGTCAAAAGAATTAGTCAACTCCATAGAATTTTTTATGGTATTTAATCAAAATATTGTTATCATTAGTAATTCCTATGGGTAAAGTATAAAATGGCAGTTATTTTTAAAAAAGTAAGGAAAACCGTCATCTGAATTTGGCTTGAAAATAAATAATGAATGTCTAATAAAGTAATATTCAACTGTTTTACATGAAAATTTAGATTAAATCAAAGACTGAGCAAAAACTGCATAGTGTCTACACCATCTG
>JBBRJL010000391.1:0-3586 GCA_038219375.1 Chitinophagales bacterium
GATCAGGTAGATATGCTTTCTCAGCAGATCGATGTACCCAATTATATGCAGACGAGTGATCAGAAAATGATTGACAATCAGTTTAGATTTTTTTGAAAAAATCAGAAAGATTTCTACCTTCATCACCAATGCAGGCGAAAAAGAACGACTCATCTTTTTTACCGTTACGAGAGAGAAACTAAAAAAGAAGTGAGTGCCAAATTGTCTAAAAAACATAAACAATTTTGTCATACTATTAATTATATTAAAAATAATTACTCTTTTTATTACGTTGATATTCAGTAGTATAGATATATTTTATAAAATATTAGATAATTATGAGTTTTATAATTGTCTGTTTGGTATGAAATTAGCAGTATGCAATATTACATATTAAATATTTTTATTATTTGAAATTGTTTTAATTCCGTTGTTATGTTGAATAGAATCGTTTTATTAGTTTTTAGTGCTTTTTCAATATCATCTATTAATGCACAAGTCTCTCCTTTCCCTACGTCAAAATTCACTTGGGAAGGATCATTTACAGGAAATAAAGCCGTGTGGGCCATTGATGACTCCATTAAGACATATAAAAACTTTAATGGCATAGATGTCACCGTAAAGATACTGGACCCATACCATAAAAATACCACTACTAAAAATCCAAGTGATTATGGTGATTATACCAAAACGCACACTTTTTTTGGTAGAGGTAGCCTTGCTTTTCAAGCCACTTCTACCCTATCAAACCAAAATGTCTGTCTAAGCTTAGAGTTTTCAAAACCTATTGTTTTGAGTAAGTTTAATATTTGGGATATTGATATGTTGCAGTCAGCTGCGAGCCACTTTAGCACTTACCAAGATAATATTAATATATATGCTTATAATGATATTGGCAGAGTAATGATGGATCTTACCCATTTGGGCAAATCGCCTGTTTTTGACATCATAGGTCAAAATGCCAAAGCTAGGTTTGTTCCCAATATGAATTTTGATGTACTTCACACAAATGTTAATGGTGGTTTACTTATATCATCTACTTCTGCTATAGAAAAGCTAAATATCTGTTATTCCAATGGACCTGAAGACGATGGATTGAGCAACAGCCATGCTATTAGGGTTTCAGAATTTAATTTCAGTGAGGCATACGGTTCTATCGAAGGTACTGTGCTAGAAGCATTGACCGATCAGCCACTTTCTGGTTCATTAGTATGGCTGATAGATAGTAATGGTATACCTGTTTATAATAAATCGGGTGTTCTTATGGAGGCTATTACAGGTTTTGATGGGAAGTACAACTTTCCATTTTTACCTCTAGGTAAATACGTGGTTAGACAAGAAAATCCTAATGGCTACGAAAGTGTAAGTGATGTTGATGGCGCAAATGATAACATCATAGCAGTAACATTAACTTCAAGTAATGCCAATGTTATTAATCGTAACTTTGTAGAAAAATTATTTTCTCCACTACCTGTCAAATTGACAAACCTTACAGCCTCTTGGGTTGGTGATTTAGTTTGCGGTGTAAGTTGGTCTACGTCTAGTGAAGTGAACAACCACTATTTTGAAGTTTTAATATCCAAAGATGGTAAAGCATATAAACCTGTTGCCAAGTCATTTTCAATAGGAAATCACAATCAAACACATAATTATTACGTGGAGTGTGAGAATTCTTATGACGGAGTGAGTTACATCAAATTAGTACAATACGACCTTGATGGCAAATCATCGCAACTTGGAGTAGTATCAATAAAAAATGCAAATGAAGCTTCATTTGAGATCCATCCCAATCCTGTGTCTATGTTGGCGACACTATCGTATATCTCAAAGGATGACTCTCCACAATCATATCAGGTTGTCAATGCAAATGGACTGACGGTTTTGAATGGTACAGTAAGATGTAACGAAAAATCTTACATTGATTTCAGCCAATTGCCATCAGGTATTTATTACTTCCAGATGATTATCGGTGGTAAAAATGTAACCCGAAAAGTAGTAAAACAGTAGGTTCAGCGATCATTTACAATAAAAATAAAAGCCAACATGGAGTTAAAATGCTATGTTGGCGTTTTTAATTTGTACAGCAGAAAAACCGCAATTGAATAAGCTGGCGGATAAATTTGGTCAACTTTTATTGTTAGGGATTCAAAAGTCATTCCATTTTTAAGATGACAAATTGGTTCCTAAGCAAATTGAGTGCTTGATTTCACAAAATAATGAAGAAACAACAGTTTTCGGCTGTAACACATCATTTGGGATGCGTAATTTTAGATGAATTCTTATATCCTTTAGGATAAAATATAATCTAAATCTAAAAAGTCGAAGAATATGGTTATTTTGATTCATTTTTATTATCGTAGAGATATGATTCTTGAATTAGGGTCAAATAAAAAATGGGGAAGCCAATCCCAAAGTACCGACTTCCCCTATGTCTAGGCAGCTTCCAGCTGCCTGCTTATACTACACCTATCACCATCACTCTATCCTGATCACACAAGTCGTATGATCCATCAAGTCAGATTTTAGTTTTATGGTATAAACCCCAGCAGGCAGTTGTTCAAATTCGTATAGATAAATGCTAGTTTTACCATTGTTCAATGCTAAGATTGAATTAAAAACTATCATGCCTAACGAAATATAAACATTGATATTACCTGATTCATTCTTGTGGGTTTAAATGCCATATCCATTTTTTTATGTTCTAAAAATTGGACACAACGTAATTTAAATTATCCACTTCTAATCTGGTTTTGACCTGAAACTAAACTTTTAAATTTTTAGGGGTCAGCTTGCCGCCATTTAGGGGGTCAACATAAACGCCATTTGAAAGGTCAGCTTCGGGAGAATATACATGTATAAAATATCCACTTGTTCATATTAAAAAGGTTTTTGTAATGGAAAAAATTATTTTATTTTAGCTTTTATGCTATTTTGTTATTTAAAATCTATAATGTTGTCGGAATTCGCCATCTGTAATGGAAACGGTATTGCCATTTTCATCTACACCTGTGAATGAGAATCTTGCACTTATTATATAATCCATTGTATCTAGTTGAGTTAGAATAAATTCATTGTATTTAGTTGTGTCTACATAGAACATATTAGAAGAATTAAAGTATTTAGTAAAAATTTTATTATTATTTATCATATAACTATTTTGTAAGTTTTTGTCTTTTATATTAACCAAGAGAAAGTATAATCCGTCCTTACTCTCTTTACTAGTTGTACCCATTTCTAGAGAACCGTTTCCTAAATCTTTATAATACTGCACATCCGTATGCCTACATCCGAAAAGTGGTCCTTCTTCGCAGTCGGGAGTCCACCATTCGCCATTGACCTTGCAGCGGAAATACTCGCAGCTAGGGTCTTCGGCACATACTTCGAGTGGGACTTTATCGCAAGATGTGAGGATGAATGTCATCATAAAGATGATGCATGATAATCTGATGATGGTGTACATGGTTGTTGTATTTATGGGTGATGTATAAAGTATCCACTTGTTCATATTAAAAAGGTTTTTGTAATGGAAAAAATTATTTTATTTTAGCTTTTATGCTATTTTGTTATTTAAAATCTATAATGTTGTCGGAATTCGCCATCTGTAATG
>JBBRJL010000392.1:0-3576 GCA_038219375.1 Chitinophagales bacterium
TCTTTGGAATAAAATTTGTGCATTTTGTTATACACACAATTTGACTTTAATTCCTAAATTTAATCTTTTTTACAATTTAGCTTCTTTTTCTTTTGTCTTGATACATGACTAAGTGTTCTATCAAGATAATTAGTTAAATTATAAAGGCAGTTATTTTTTCAAAAATCAAGGCGAAAAGCACAAGCATAGCAGTAGCTTCGGCGAGCATTTTTAACGAAGAGATTTGGAAAAAGAAACTCATTTCATTAAGTTCTTTATCTTGACAGAGCACTAGCAACTATATTACAAAGAACTACATAACTATTACACACTCGTTATCAATTATATACAAAATATCTTTAATTAATTTTCTAATTGCATTTTCTAAAACTAAAAATGCCACTTAAAAAGATATTTCAAGTGGCATTTCATATTATGTTCAAACTTCCTACTTCCTATCCGGCCATCTACCTGGCGTGTAAGGTGCTTTGTTTTTGTTGAGTTCTGCTTCTATCGCTGTTACTTTTTCATCTAGATCTTTGATAGTAGGAAATACTTCGTTGTATTGTTTTTCAGCAACTTCAAAAGCATCTGTTAACGTTTTGGGAATATCTGATGTGGTATTCCAAATACTGTAAATGATGCCGTACACTCTATCATTGATAGATGATTTAGTCTCAAATTCTCTTTTCGCCCTAGTATCATCACCATTCAACTTGAGTTTGATTGGGATCAGTGCTTGTCGAATATTATGGGTCATTGACAATAAATCTGACGCAGGTGCAGGCATATCCATAATGGCGAGTTCTGCATTTTTAATACGAGATTCTATCCGACCAAGCAAATCATTGGTAGCACTCAATTGGAGACTCATGTCGCTTACTTTTTGATAAAATGTAGCATTGGCCGCAAGGTCCTTTGCTGGTAAGCTTGATTGGTTGAGTAGTTTGGTATTAAATGAAACAGGTCCAGCTATCGGAGTCAAAACGCCATCTTGATATGTAGACATAGAGACACTATAAGTCCCAGGCATAACTAGATGTCCTTTTGGTCCAGAACCGAACAATTGATCAGGACCAGGTGTATATCTACCTTCTATAGGATCGGTCGGCGCATACCGGAGATCCCAATTAATTCTATACAATCCTTTTTTAGCGCCTGCTTTGATATGTCTTACTACATTGCCACGCACATCTGTTACCGTCAATAAGACATAAGGATCTGCTTGTGAATCTTCCAATCGCAAACTATCTATAGATGGATAATAAACTGCTTCTTTCTTTTCCGCTGCTGATTTTTCTTTTTCCTTACGAATATCCTTTAGTTTTTTGATATCGTCTTTTAGATAATAGGTAAATACAGCACCTACTTCAGGATTTGGTAACGTAAAGTAATTGCTTCCCAAATGACCTTTACCTCTGAGTCCCAATGGTAATCTCGGTATATACATCAGTGCATCCTTCACAGGAGCGATGATGGCTTCTTTATTCAGGTCATCTTTTTTGATGTGTCTCAATGGGGTATAATCGTCCAAGACATAAAATCCACGTCCGAAAGTACCCA
Organism: Chitinophagales bacterium; assembly: GCA_038219375.1. Classification (GTDB taxonomy): domain Bacteria; phylum Bacteroidota; class Bacteroidia; order Chitinophagales; family Saprospiraceae; genus OLB9. Next base: position 1,543 of record JBBRJL010000392.1, read on the forward strand.
AAACTAAGTCATTCTCACGTCTTTGAATTTCGATATCTCTGACCGCAATCGTAGGTAATCCTGCTTTGAGTTGAATCCAATTACTACCACCATTTGAAGTAAAATAGCACCCAAATTCCGTACCTACAAACAATAAATCTTTGTCTTCATGATCTTCAGCTATGGTATAGATACTTCCCCTTACTGGAAGGTCAGCGGCTATACTTTTCCAAGTTTTACCAGCATCAGTCGTTTTGAGTAAATATGGTTTGAAATCTCCATATCTATGGTGATTAAAACAGACATAGGCTGTATTTTTATCATGTAGTGAAGCGATAATCTGATGCACATAACTCATGGCAGGAACACCGGGTAGATTGTCTATCTTAGTCCAGTTTCCACCTCCGTCTGTCGTCAGATGTATCAATCCATCATCCGTACTTACCCAAATCGTGTTTTGGTCAAATTTTGACTCTGCTATACTTGTTGTCTGACCGAAGATGTCTGTACTTCCGTTTTTTGCGATGGCATCCACAGACCAAACTTTGCCCATGACTTCTATTTTGTTTCTATCGGTCTGTCTGCTGAGATCAGGACTAATAACTTTCCAACTATTGCCTTGATCATCCGATCTGAATACTTTATTGGCTCCGAAATACAATCTTTTATTGTCAAACTGACTGATGAGCAAAGGTGCATCCCAATTCCAACGATAAGCTTCGTCATTTTCGCCTTCTATAGGTTTGATAGGTAGGAACTCTCCGTTTTTACGGTCAAATCTTATCAATCCACCATATTGACTTTGTGCATATATAATATTAGGATCGGACTGATCTACCTGTGTCTCAAATCCATCACCGGTGGATGTCACATAACAATCTGCATTGACAATACCATTGGCTGATGTCGTACGACTTGGGATAGCGAGACTGAAATTATCTTGTGTTCCGCCATGTACGGTATAAAAAGGATAATCATTGTCGGTACTAACTTTATAAAATTGAGTCACTGGAAGATTATCTTTGAAATGATAGCTTTTGGCATGATCATACGTCTCATAAATACCACCGTCACATCCTACTAGCAGGTGATTTGCATCGTTGGGATTGATCCAAATAGCATGATTATCTATATGTTTGTTGATTTCGCCAAGGTTGCTTACCGTTTTGCCACCATCATAACTAACTTTATAATAGGTATCTGTCAAGAATATTTTGTCTGCGTCGTGCGGATCGCAAGTGACTTCCTGATAATAATTGCCTGAGGTAAATACGCCACTGCGTTTTTCCCAACTAGCACCTTTATTTGTGGTGCGATAGATACCACCTTTACCATCTTTGGCTTCTACAGCGGCATATAAAATGTCTGGATTTACGGGACTGATATCTAAACCGATTCTACCTATGTCATCGCTAGGCAATCCACCTTCTACTTTAGTCCAAGTGGTACCGGCGTCTGTAGATTTGTAGATCGCAGACTCAGGTCCACCGCCTATGTAGGTATGTACTTTTCGCATACGTTGGTGAAAGGCTGCATAAAGTACGTTATTGTCTCGTGGATCCATCACTAGATCATTACAACCTGTATATGGGCTGACAGATTTCACACAAGTCCAAGTCGTACCACCATCTGTAGATTTATATACACCACGCTCGCCACCTTCGCTCCATAATGGACCATAAGCAGCAACGTAGATAATATTGGCATCTTTTGGGTCTACGATAATCTGGGCGATATGTTCAGAATTTTTTAGTCCCATATTTTTCCATGATTTACCGTCATCTGTAGATCTATACACGCCATCACCATAAGCCACGGACCGTTGGTTATTATTTTCGCCTGAACCTACCCAAACGGTGCTGCTGTTATTAGGATCTAGAACGACACAGCCTATCGAGTATGATCCTTCACCATCAAAAATAGGTTGGTAAGTGACTCCACGATTGGTGGTTTTCCAAACGCCACCTGATGAAGTTGCCACATAATATTCACTATGATTGTCAGGATTGACAGCAAAGTCAGAGATACGACCAGAGGTAATTGCTGGGCCTATGG
>JBBRJL010000393.1:0-3572 GCA_038219375.1 Chitinophagales bacterium
TACACCAAATTGATTGACAAAAGGTGTTTGTAAGGCAGGATTGATGATTGCTATTCCATTGGTATCATAAGTAGCATAAGAACCTACTTCACCAGCATAGATCTGAAAATTTTCTGTCCTAAATTCTGTTCCGAATGCAAGATTGAGACCTGAAGCAATCGTTTTATAGTACTTAGAAAAATTAAGACCTGTGACATTCATAGCCAAATTATGTCCTCCTGCATCAAACTCTGTAGGCGACGCTGAACCTAAGGAAGCATTATTGGTATTTTTGATAAGGTAGTGAAAATCATTAAGACCATAACTATGACTGAAATCTGCCTGCCAGCCATTAGTCAGTTCATGTCGAATACCACCAGTGAATGAATTATCTATAATGTTTGAAGTAATTCTCGGTGTAAATCCATTCGGATAAAGTGATGGCACTGTCCTTGGTTCGTCTTCTGATGGTTCAGATCTAGAAAAGGCAAAAGCATCCGTATCTCGATTGCCTCGACCACCAAAAAGATAAAGTTCAGACTTATCTCCCAATGGCATAGCACTATTGACAAAAAACTGAAACTGATCTACCGCTGCAGAGCCATACCCTTTTCTCCAAGGGTATCCTGGTCTCAATGTCCTATCTTTGGTAAGGTATTCTGCTGTAAAATTGGCAAACCCACCTTTGTCTCCAAGACTGATACCATAATTCAGATCAACTCGTGTAGTATTCCCATCATAGCTTTTGTCCCCATCAGGGTCTAATGTTCTATTTTTTCCATTGACATTGTAGATGTCTTCGCCCGATTTTTCTGCATATCCGTCGCCCACAGCTGTACTATAAACACCATAAGTTACACCGCCTGACAATCCCGGTGTCTTATCCTTCAATACTACATTGATCACACCTGCGATGGCATCCGATCCATATTGGGCGGATGCGCCATCTCTTAGTATCTCTATTCTTTTGATGGCTGCTGCTGGTATAGCGTTGAGATCTGTACCCGTATTGCCACGGCCTCGTGTACCGAATATATTGACTAATGACGATTGATGTCTTCTTTTACCGTTGATCAGTACAAGTGTCTGATCAGGTCCTAAGCCTCTCAAAGATGCAGGGTCTACATGATCCGCCCCATCCGAGCCTGATTGCTTAGTAGCATTAAATGAAGGTGCATTAAACTGAAGGATTTGATTGACTTCTACCCTCCCCGTAGCATTAGCGAGGTTGGCGACCTCAATGATATCAATAGCTACCGGTGAGTTTGTAGCACTGCGATTGTAAGAGCGGGAACCTACTACCTGAACTTCACCTAGTAAAATACCTTCCTCCAGCACAACATTTAGTTCTGAGATTCCACCAGCATTTTTTTCTATGCTTTTGTGTCCGGTGTAGCTGAAAATCAATATAGGATTTTTGCTTTCAAGATTTATGGTATAAGCCCCATCTATATCCGTGATGACACCATTGGAACTACCTTTTTCCATGATACTTACACCTATCAATGGCGAACCTGAATTGTCTGTTACTACACCTGTGATACTCTGACCAAATAATGTCAATGTACAGAGTGTAAAAAATAGAAGTGTTAAATGTCTCATCGTAAATAATGTTTTGGTTATTAAAAAACAATTTAAAAAGTTACAATTCTATTTTTTCTGATAATTCTGAATGAGCTCAATCGAAATTAAATAGAAAATGCAAATATTATAAATATTTTGCACAATATCAAAAAGTACATATTATATTTTTAAATTATACTAAATTAAGCAAATCAAGAAGTCATATCAACCCCTTAAATGGCGTATACTATTTTTTGTATAAAGCCGATGTAAGCCATAATATTTCCAAATTGGAGATGACTAACAATGAAGTATTTAAAAAAATGCTTCACTTATCTATCTGTTTTTAAGCAACTTCTTAATCAATACTATCTGTCCCAAATGATAGTAACTATGTTCCAATATTCCAATAAGGTTACGTTGATAGGTTCCATATTTTTCATCTGTAAAATCATCTGTCAATCATGAAGTTGGCATTTGTTCTACCAAAAATACAAAATTCTGTGCATTTCTGTAGATATTCTCTCTCATGGTATCCCATTCTTCCTGAGATGTGATGGGAGGCATATCATAACTATATTTATCTTTGATATCCAAGGCTCCTCTTTTGAATACATTCATGACACCTTCTAGATAATAATTGAGATGAAATGTCAACAGAGCAATCGTATTAAGAGATTCATATTTAGCATTGGCCATTGCAACATTTACATCATCGAACTGCGCTTTGAGATTGATGTTGGTTCCTATCCACTGTCGAGTCAGGAAAAGGTATCTGATTTGTTTAGCAAGTTGTTGATTTAGTGTCATGCTCAAAGGGTTTAACTTTTTATAGGTTTTAGTATAACAATAAATCAAAAGTATAAAATATGATAGAAAACTAGAAAAATTTGATTTAAAAACAATTAAATATCATTTGATAAATTAACAAAAAACTAGAATTACCTATGAAATGGAATATATTGGGTTGCCGCTATTATTAATAATATTCAAAACTCAGCATAAAGAAAGTAAATCTCAATTCATAATCCACCCTTTTTAATACCTTTGCCATCAGAATATTTCAAAGCATGGCGACCATAAATTTACCGAAAGATTTTCAAGTATTTATTCAAAAATTAAATACAATCTCTACATCAGAAATAAAAACCGACGACCTTTCACTCGGACTTTATGCCACAGATGCATCTTTGTATCAGCTGAAGCCCATAGCCGTCGCCATTCCGAATTCTGAAAAAGATCTTGTAGAAATGGTCAAATTGGCCAATCAATACCAAATTCCAATCATGCCACGAGGTAGCGCAACTAGTCTCGCAGGGCAAACTACCAATCATGCTTTCATCATAGACTTTACCAAATATTTTGCCCAAATATTGGAAATCAATGCTGACTCACAGTACGCAAGAGTGCAACCAGGTGTAGTACGAGACCAACTCAACAATGCGGTAAAGGAGCACGGTTTACATTTTGCGCCAGATCCTGCCACAACAAGCAGAGCGACCATTGGTGGTATGATAGCCAATAATTCATCCGGTACCAAAAGCATTAAATATGGCAAAACGATAGATCATGTCTTGTGTCTGAGAGTTCTGCTCATGGATGGTACGATACTTGAACTGGGCGAATTATCAGCAGAAGAATACGACCGAAAATGCCACCAAACCAATCGTGAAGGCGAGCTTTATCGGTCATTCAGAAAGATCATTTTTGAGCATTCAGTTGCCATAGAATCTGCTTATCCCAAAGTGATGCGTCGGGTCAACGGTTATCCACTCGACGAATATATACATACCGATAGATGGAATCTCGCCAAAATATTTGCTGGTTCAGAAGGAAGTCTGGGGATCATCTTAGAAGCCAAAGTCAATCTCGAGCCCATTCCAAAATACAAGGCAGCATTTACTGTTCACTATGATGACAGAATGCGCGCCATACGTGAAGTCAAACACATGATCGCTTTTGATCCAGCAGCAATAGAAATGTTGGATTTTAATGTCTTCGAACAAAGTGTAAAAAACAATATGACCAAA
>JBBRJL010000394.1:0-3567 GCA_038219375.1 Chitinophagales bacterium
AGTAAAATTTTAGAATGCTCAGGTGGTAGTATGGCAAACGGTTTACTGCTTATGTCAAAGAATAAATATAAATGTGTATTTGTTGTACCCGATAATTATTCGAAAACTAAGATAGAATTATTAGAAGCTCGTGGAGCCGAAGTTATCAGGGCGGATTCACAAAAAGGGAATGATTCTCATTTTCGTTTAGCTAACGAAATAGCCAAAGCCAATCCAGAGACTCATTTTTTTACGAATCAACTACATAACTCTTCTAACCCAGAGGCACATTATTTATACACTGGTCCAGAAATTATTGACCAATTAGGTGGTGAACGTATAGATTATTTCGTCTGCGGAATTGGTAGTGGCGGCACAATCAGCGGTGTGGGAAAAGCCCTTAAAGAGAAATATCCAAGCATTAAAATAGTTGGAGTGCAGCCCGCTAACACAGACGTTGTTAAGGGAACAGCAGTAAAACACCGCATTCAAGGATGGGGAGTAGGTTTGAAACCAAGTACCTTAAATGAAAAAATTTTGGATGATATGATAGACATAAGTTATACGGAAGCCATTGATACCTGCGACTATTTGAATACCACAGAAGGGCTTTTTTTGGGAATCAGTAGTGGAGCAAATATACTGGCAGCTAAACAATTGTCCAGCAAAGTTGGCTCTGGAAAAACTATCCTCACTATTTCTGCTGATAGCAGCGTGTATTATGCTGAAAATTACAATGAGTATAGAAATTATGTAAAAAATGTTCAATACTAAATATCATACGACAATGAAAAAAACAGAGAGATTACATTTACAACAGCCTTATTTATCTGCTTGCGAGGCAATAGTTACCGAAATTCACCCCGAAAAAGGAATTGCTACTGACGTAACTATTGCTTTTGCAGAAGGCGGGGGACAAATTTCTGATTGGGGCGTTTTAATTACTGATGATGGCATACAAATTCCATTTACTGATGTTCAAAAAGGATATGGGAGACTATTATTGATAAAAGATTTTCCATCAATTCAAATAGAGACACCCGTGTACCACAAAGTTGCTCTCGAAGATTTAGAAAAATTTAGAATAGGTCAGTCATTGAAAATATTGATTGATATAGACCGAAGAAATCGTTTGTGCGTAAGTCATACAGGGATTCACCTTGTTTTGATGGGCTTAGAAAAAATTAAGCCTTCAATCTACCAATTGATACGAGGTTGTCATATATCTTCAGAAAAGGCTCGTTTAGATTTTATGTTAGAGGACAAGTTTACCGATGAGCAAATTATCCAAGCCCGTGAATACACAAACCAAATTATCAAAGAAAATTGGGATGCCATAACCTATGTGAATCGTGACCCAGCGGCGAAAAATTATCAATATGTCTTAGATAGTTACTTAACATTTAAGGCCGTACTCTGGTATCGAGTGGCTCATAGGTTACTCAACTTGGATCAATCTCTTATCACAATGGCTCGAATGATTAGTGAAAATGCTAAATCGTTCTCGGGAATAGAAATTCACCTCGCTGCAAAATTTGGTATTGGACTTGTAATAGATCACGGCACTGGTGTTGTCATTGGAGAAACCTCCATTGTGGGAAAATACGCTTATCTACTCAATGGCGTGGTGTTGGGGGCTAATGGGATTGCTGATAATCTAGCTGGAGACCGCAGACATCCCATCGTTGGTGATTTTTTTGAATGTGCTGCAAACGTTAAAATTTTGGGTGCAGTTTCAATTGGTAATAATGTAAAAGTAGGTGCAGATTGTCGAATTGACTATGATTTAGATGATTATTCAATTTCTTACTGTAAAGCCATCATAGAAACCTATCGTGATTATGATTCAGTCAAAATTGATTCAATTTCTCCTCTCAAGAAAGAGCAAGTAGCCATCGAAGGAAGAAACCTAAAAGTGATAGATGAATGTATTTGGGTTAATGATAACCAAGAAGAAATAGTTGTCCCTTTTGAACAAACAAATCTGGGAGGAATCACGGTTCTTTTAAAAGGGTTGATAACAAAGTTTAACTGGGTTAGTGTTATCCTTAAGAGAAAAGGTAGAGTAATCGTCAGAGCATCATCCCTATTTTAAAATGGGGGTCAGCTATACATTTTGGATAAATGCACTTTACTACTTTAGATACAGGTGTTTTCCCTTATCAGCATTTTTAAAAATATTATTTCGTTCGCCCATGTAGATTATCAAAGACCAAACCTTAGACTTGTACTTTAAACAGGATAAAAGTAACATTTTTTTAGTCAAAAAAAATGTGAGTAAATTTGTAAGTATTCAACGCTTCCAATTATGCTCACATTAAAACTTGGCGAAGCCGAAATTTCGGTACTAAATTACGAACGGTATCATTATCCTAATGCACTGGTTCAGAAAAGATTCCTACTGTGCAAAAAGTTGTGAAAAGTTGTTATCTTGATTAAAACCGATAAAGAAATGATAACCTTCACAGTAAATATAGCAGATTCAGGTGGTAAATTTATCTCAGTCATTCGAGAATATGACGGAGAATTAGTAGGCAGAAGTCTATCAGAGATAGAATCTTTGATATTTCAAGGCAAACAAGAGTTAATGGAAGCGAGTGAATTGTCGCTTTTAGAATTGAATTGGATTGAGCACTCAAAAAAAAGGCCCGGACTATTAAGAATGGCAAGACAGTCTTAGTTGTCAGAACGTTAAATGGAGTCCATCATTTTGAGAATCAACGATATACTGATGATGAAGGCAGTTCAAATGCCTACTTGTAGAATTACCTAAGTATGGGACTTTCTGAACTGATTTGTTATTATTCTAACCGTCTATCTTATCGGGAATTATTAGGTTTATTAGAGCCAATGGTGGGAAAATCTCTCTGTAAAAATCGTCATTTACACAATATTGTTGTCCGAGAAAGTCAATCGGTTGCTGAATATAATCATCAAGCAGATACAGGGATTCAGCTAAGTCTAAACTTTGTTTGTCAGGTTGATATTTATGATTTAAATCGTAAAGAAGTTGTATATTTTGATGATGAGGTTAGGGTAAAACGTCAAAAAGAACATCGCTGTAAGGAAGGTAGTTTAGGAAGTAAAAGTACACCTAAGATACAAAAAGAAGTGATTTTAATAAAAAAACATGAATAATGCAATATGCGTATTTAACCTCTACCGAAAGCCCTCTGTGTGATTTAACGTTGGAATATCACATTGAGCAAAAAATACGATAATTAAGATCTTCCTCTTGTGGGCGGTAAAATAATAATATTAAAACGCCAAGTTATTGTTTACACGTTACATTGGAATAAATACTGGCAAAAAGCTGCATAAATCTAAATCACAACTTTTTGCAGAGATAGGTTATTTTTTAAATTTTGCAACTCTAAAATTGTCCTATTTTGAATCCGATGTTATTTTTCATGAATCTAAGCTGAAAAGTTCACGTTAATTTAAGTTCCCATTGCCCACTTCTACAACTTAAAGAGGTTATAAAAAAGCATAAGGTTCATTTTGAACCTTATGCTTTTTTATCAAAATATAAAGCCATTTTTGAGATAATCATTTGCAATTCTTTCAAGTAAATTTTATCTTTTTACT
>JBBRJL010000395.1:0-3539 GCA_038219375.1 Chitinophagales bacterium
CCTTTGGAATAATATTTGTCCATTTTGTTATACAGTCCACCCTTAAAAAGATGTAGTTCAAATTAAAAAATTATAATATCTTTGGCCTTTCGGAGTTTTTGACATCCAATATTGAGTAATCAAACGTATTTGATTAAATAATCAATCCTTGTGGGAAACAGACAAACAGCCATACTAATATTCAGTAGAACAGCCAAAGCTGAATCTAGATATAAACAGCTCGCAAACACGCTCAGCAAGTCAAGGGAACTATCTACACAACTGATAAAAAATAGTAAGAGTACCGTTGACGCTACCGAACTTCCTTATTATTTTATTTCTGAGGAGCTACAACGTGGGGATAGTTTTGGTGAAAAGATATCTAATGCTTTTAAAGATATATTCGCAAAAGGGTATAAAAATGTTATCGCTATTGGTAATGATTGTCTTTCGCTGAGTGCTCTTGATATCATTTATGCTGCTGATGTCTTGAAAAAAAATAAGGCAGTCGTCGGACCTACACTAGATGGCGGGGCTTACTTGATCGGGATGACAGATATTTCTTTTGATAGTGATAAATTTCAAAAGATTGCATGGCAATCAACTGAAACATATGCAAGTTTAGAAAATTACTTTAATACATTATCGATTTCTCCTATTACACTAGACTACAAAACTGATATTGATACTATTTCGGACTGGAAAATAGGTTTACGAGGTGTGGATTTACATTTGAAAAATCGTATTCTTTCCATTTTAAAAGCCAAGGATTTGTTTCCGTCAAAGGTTGATTTTGTTTTTATCAACAACCATATAGAACTTCCTTCATCCCTTAGAGCTCCACCTATATTTCATTAAGTTGTATTCACTTTTTACGTGAATTATTTATTTGGTAAAACAACGATTACTAGTTTTTTTGCTAACATTATTTTTCCTTTTATTATATTGAAATATATGAACAAGAGATATTTTTACATATTTGGCTTTAAGATTATTAGTGTTTTTTTAGTGATTTTCAGTATTCCTACCCTAAATGCGCAGAAGTCGATTTCAGGTACTATATATGATGCTGAATCTAAACAAACCATTATAGGTGCCACAATTTCTGCAAATATTAACGGATCAGAAGTTGGCACAATTACAGACATAGGAGGTAAATTCATTTTATTGGTTAATGCTGAAACTAAGGAGATTAAAGTCTCATCAGTCGGTTATGAAAGTCAAATAATATCGATACTTAATTCAAATATTATCGAAGTTGAATTGCATCCTGGTTTGCTTTTTGATGAGGTAGTTGTAACAGCACTAGGATTGGAACGAAAGTCCAAGAGTTTGGGATATGCCGTGCAACAATTATCAGGAAGTGAACTAAACAAAGTGAAATCTACTAATTTTTTGGATAACCTTGCAGGTAAGGTAGCTGGCGTCTTAATCACTTCAGGCTCTTCAGGAGTTGGGTCTTCTACCAAGATAAATATACGTGGCGAATCATCTTTTACCAATACAAATCCACTGTTTATCGTGGATGGTATTCCTATCAATAACAACACGGTAGTAAATAGTACCAATGATGATGCCAATGGATTTATGGAAGTTGACTTCGGAAATGGCGCAATGGAGATCAATCAAGACGATATAGAGTCTATGTCAGTGCTCAAAGGACCTTCCGCAGCGGCTCTTTACGGTGCTAGAGCATCAAATGGCGCTATCGTAATCAAAACTAAGTCTGGCAATAGGTCAAAAGGTCTCGGAGTATCTTACAATACGACATTTTTGACGGAAAGTCCATTCAAATTACCACAATTTCAAAATAAATATGGTCTCGGCAATAGTGGTAAATACGAATATAAAAACGGATTAGGAGCAGGTGTCAATGACAATATTACCTATAGTTTTGGGCCCGAACTTGGTATTGGTTTGGAGATACCACAATACGATAGTCCTGTGACCTTGCCCGATGGTAGGGTAGTTCGCGCTGGTGATGTTGCCATACATGGCGGTGCGCCGATTAAGCCGACGCCATTTGTCGCACATCCCGACAATATTAATGATTTTTACGGGACTGGTAGTACTTTTATAAACAACCTCGCTTTTACTGCTGGAAATGATAAAGGTAATATTCGGCTTTCCTTGACCAATTTAGATAGTAAATCCTACATTCCTGGTGTTGACCTTAAAAGAAAAACGGTCGCTGCTGCCATGAATTTTAACCCAACTTCCAAGCTGAAAATATCTTCAAATATCAATTACATTCACTCAGCAAGCAATAATCGACCTGCCACCAAGTACGGTTCTGAAAATATAAATTATGCCTTAGTAGCATGGTTTGGTCGTTCAAACAATATAGAACCACTTAAAGATTATTGGCAACCTGGATTGGAGAATGTTCAACAGTTTTCTTACAATTACACTTTTTTTGACAATCCTTATTTTACACTCTATGAAAATCGAAATGGATTTGATCGAGATCGCGTTTTCGGAAATATAAGTGCACGATATGAATTTACACCCGCCTGGTCTATCCTAGTTAGGAGCGGTATGGATTATCAAAATGAAGATAGGACGTTTATCAGGGCTTTTAGTAGCAATCGATTTAAAAATGGCGCTTATGCAGAACAGAATGTTTTTTACAGAGAAGTGAATACTGACTTTTTGCTAAATTATACCAAAACACAAGGTGATTTTAGCGTAGATATTTCTGTCGGTGGCAATAGAATGGATCAAAAAGCATCTATTGACCAACTCCAAGCTTCCATTTTGGCGCAGCCTGGCGTATATTCATTAAAAAATGCTGCGGCACCTTTGGATTATTTTGTCAATGTAGCCAATAAACGTATCAACAGCTTTTACAGTGTGGCAAAATTTGGTTATAAAGATTACTTATTTGTTGATGTCACAGGGAGAAATGACTGGTCAAGTGCTTTGGCTACAGCCACATCATCTGCGAATACTTCATTTTTTTACCCTTCTGTATCTGCAGGTCTAGTGGTTTCGAATATCATGACTTTAACTAGAAATATTTCGTTCCTAAAACTAAGGTCGAGTCTTGCAAATGTAGGTAATGACACCAACCCATTCCAAACTAATAGTGCATTCGTAGCTCGAACCGCTGTAAATGGTCAGCCAAGTTTTAGTGATCAAAATAATCTACCAAATGCTGATTTAAAACCAGAAAGTATCACTGCTCTTGAGTTTGGCGCCGATATTCGTTTACTTGACGATAGAGTAAGATTTGATGTTACTTATTTTAATTCACTTAATAAAAATCAAATTATTTCTTTGCCCATTTCCAATACGTCGGGTTATACACAACAAAGTATCAATGGTGGCGCTATACGGAGTAAAGGTTGGGAAGTTATAGCAGAAGTTACCCCTATCAGGACCGCTAAGTTTTCTTGGACAACTACTGCTAATTTTTCTACTTACCGTAATATTGCAGAATCATTGCCACAATCTGCAAAGACCATCACACTAGCATACAACAGCATTTACGACAATCTTAATCAGACGATTTGGTATCAAGTCCAAGAAGGCGGTCGACTAGGTGATATGTGGGGTAC
>JBBRJL010000396.1:0-3527 GCA_038219375.1 Chitinophagales bacterium
TATACAAGAAGGAAACTTTTTGGAACAGGTCTTTGTTTACATCATATCAGTAGCCGATGTACAACAATCAGATCTAAAAAGGGCTATAGATTCCATTCCAGAAAATATAAAGGAAAATATCATGACCAATTACGCTAGAATCAAAGAAGAAGGTAAACTCGAAGGTAAACTCGAAGGTAAGCTCGAAGGTAAGCTCGAAGGCAAGCTCGAAGGTAAACTCGAAGGTAAACTCGAAGAAAAAATTGAGGTTGTGTTAAATGCTCACGACAATGGCCTGGGCATTGGCATGATTTCTAATATCACACAACTTACTGAAGCTGAAATCATCCAAATACTTAAGGAAAATAAGAGAATCTAGTGATTATTTAGGAATTAAAGTTCAAGAATACTCTTATATTTAATTCGGTAGATTTTTTTTTCCGATGAATAGTATTTTCAAGTGAAGCTAAATAGCTGCATTCATTATTATGAAAGAAATAATTATAAATCGTCTCCATTTAGGATAGTTTGACAGAGCAATAGACTATTCAACATTAGTTAACATTAGATTTTATAAAGCTAAAACGAAATGAGGTTGTGTGGTATAGCATTGTTAATTTTTCGGTTTATTATGGCACAATTTGAAAACATGCACTCGTGAAGAAATAATCGATTATCACGGAAGCATCACGGTGATGAGATGATATTTGAACTGTTTTTTGAAACAAAATATGATAGTTTACCGTAATTTTAATACTATTGTGGTAGATAAAGTACTTTTTGGTGCGTTATTTGTTATTAACATATTTTGTAATCAATGTAATGAAGGACAATAAAAAAAATCAGAAGGAGTCAAAAATTATTGAAGCAGCCGAACAAATTTTTAACGAAGTTGGATTCAAGAATGCTAAAATGGAAGATATTGCTTCAAAAGCAGGCATCACAAAGGTGACACTTTACACGTATTTCCAGTCAAAAGAAAATCTTTACCTAGCTGTTACATTCAAAGCATTGCAGCTACTAATCGAAAAATATTATGATACGATAGATAAAAATAAGGATAAAAACGGACTTGAAAGTATAATTGCTATTCTTGACGGTTTTATGACTTTTTGCGAACAAAACTATCTTTATTCCGAAGCATTACTTGAGTATTTTGCCATGGTTAGGTCTACATCCGACGGTACCAACGAGGCCAAGCTCACCGAAGCGGTCAAGGATAGTATATATTATGTCAAACTCCAAGATATGCACAATCTTCCATTCAAACTTGCCGTAAAAGAAATCGAACGAGGAAAAAGAGATGGAAGTATTGTAAGCACACTCGACCCAATGCTGACTACATTACACGGCTGGACAATGGTAGTAGGATATGTAAAAGTCATCAGTGCATCAGGTGGAAATGCCACACCCCTTTTTAAAGTGACCCTAAATGATCTTAAATCTCTTATTTTAAGGTTAGCAAGACATACTTTCCAAATGAAATCTTTGTAATTGTTGACAATGAAATTATTAATATACGGCCATAAAATAAATGATAAAGATGAATTGACATACGTTGAGTCACTCATTAAGTGTGCTCAGGATGGTGGTGCAGAATTATTATTTTATCGACCCTATCTCAAAGAGCTGCAAAAATATAATTTTGATACTACAGGTTTATCATCCGTAGATACATATCGCGAACTGAAGGATATAAAAGTAGATGCCGCCATCACATTAGGAGGAGATGGCACGATACTCAAGATCATTACATTGATCAAAGATACTAATATACCTATACTAGGTATTAACTTAGGTAGATTAGGATTTCTGGCTAGTGTCGAAAAAACAATTATAAAATCAGCAATTGAGATGCTGATTAATAAAGAATATACTGTTGTGACAAGATCATTATTAGCATTGAAGTGCAATATGCCGTTATTTGAATTGTTTCCATTTGCCCTTAATGATTTTACACTCAACAAACGAGATACATCATCAATGATTACCATCCATACATATATCGATGATGTATTGCTCAATTCTTATTGGGCAGATGGGATCATAATCAGTACGCCAACAGGTTCTACTGGTTATTCGCTAAGTTGTGGTGGGCCAATTGTATTTCCAGATTCGCAAAATTTTGTGATCACCCCTGTAGCGCCTCATAATCTGAATGTTAGGCCAATTGTCATATCAGATTCACACAAGATATCTCTTGAAGTAGAAGGAAGGACAGATAGCTTTATGTGCACATTGGACTCGAGATATGAGACAATAACTTCTACACATGATATTGAAATCAGAAAAGGAAGTTTCGGTATAAATTTTATTCAGTTGCAAGATCAATCATTTATGAAGACCATCAGCGAAAAGCTATTGTGGGGATTGGACAAAAGAAATTAATCATTTTATATAAATTCAAGGATTATGCTTATTTCGTTTGTTTTTGATGGATTATCATATAAAAGCGACCTCTCAGCAGGGAAAGACATCTCCATACCATTGATATCAGAAGCTGTGGCCCCAAAATGTTTTTACGCACCTGACTTTAAAATAGAACCTGTTGTCGCTGGAGATTTTATAGGAAGCGTAGAAGCTGGAAGTCCTGTAAATTTCAAGAACATTTTTATAAATCCACATGGAAATGGCACGCATACAGAATGTGTAGGACATATCACGAAAGAGCCTTTTACGATTCATGAATGTCTCAAAGAATTTCATTATGTAGCTAGATTAGTGACATTGATTCCTGATGTATTGCCTAATGGAGACCAAATAATCACAGAGCAGCTATTGATAGAAAAGCTGGAAAACGTACCCAACACAGATGTAATCATAATCCGTACTTTACCTAACGACGATGGAAAAATGGTGGCAGATTACTCTGGAAAAAATCCGCCATATTTTACTCTGGAAGCTATCCATTATCTTCATAAAAAGGGAGTCAATCACCTCATAACAGACTTACCATCTATCGATCGAGAAGAAGATGGTGGCAGACTTGACGGACATAAGACATTCTGGGGGTATCCGGATCATATCAAAGACAACAAAACCATAACGGAAATGATATATGTTCCTGATGGAATTCTGGATGACGTCTATTTTTGTAATATACAGATTGTAAGTATCATGTCGGATGCTAGTCCAAGTAAAATAATGTTGTATGAAATGAATCGGTGAGGTGGTGGAACTGGCAGATTTGCGGATTTGTCCGAACTGCTAATTTGCGGATTTGAAAAAACGGTGAGACGCTCGAAAGTTGTACGACCGCTTTTTGTTGAGTAACCTACAATGTAAATATAAGATGGACGATTATACTAGTGCAAGCTTAGTGAGTGCGCTTAGCTAAACATGAGTATTTATTACATTTTTTCTATTTTTACATCCAAACACAACTCTTTCAATTGCGCATCATGTATAGGTGATGGAGCATCAATCATCATATCTCTACCTTGATTGTTTTTAGGGAAAGCAATGAAGTCTCTGATAGAAGACTGGCCATTCATCACTGCACAAAGTCTGTCAAACCCAAATGCTAAGCCTCCATGTGGCGGTGCACC
>JBBRJL010000397.1:0-3516 GCA_038219375.1 Chitinophagales bacterium
GGAACAGTATATATTTCTCCGAGGCTATCGAATGTCACTAATCCTTCCACTTTACTTTCTATCAATTGTACAAATATACCTTTCTCAATAATACCCGAGATAATACCATCAAAAACTTGACCTATAAACTTCGATATATAAACTGTCTGCATATATTTAACAGATTCGCGCTCTGCATCATTGGCTTTTCGTTCCATTTCTGATATATGTTTTGCCTTTTTTTCCATAGCTTCTTTATCTTCACGGACTATATTGCTATCCAAATTGTGAAACAAAGTCCGATGTACCATAACATCAGAATATCTTCGGATCGGCGATGTGAAATGGGTATAATATTCAAATCCAAGACCGTAATGACCTATATTATTGGTAGTATATTCAGCTTTTGCCATGGTACGGATGGCGAGTGGCTCTAGCATTTTGAGTTGTTGGTTTTCTTTGGATGCTTCTGCCAATTTATTGAATGAATCCGCTATTTGTTGAGGTTTATCCAATTTGAATTTAAAACCTAATTCAGCTGCAAACAATGCAAAATCAGCAAGTTTGTCAGGATTTGGGAGGTCGTGGACCCGATAAATAAATGGAATTTCAGGCTTTGCTTTATGGTAAACAAAACTAGCCACTTTTTTATTTGCCAGTAACATGAAGTCTTCTACCAACATATGTGCGTCTTTGCGCTCCCGTATATACATACCTATAGGAAGGTTATTATCATCAAGGATAAACTGTACTTCTTCAGATTCAAAACTGATAGAACCTTCTTCGTATCTATCTGCTCTTAACTTCAGTGCAATTGTGTTTAATGCATTGATTTCGACTGCAAAATCTCCTTCTTTCGTTTCGATTCGCTCCTGAGCTTCTTCATAAGTAAATCTTCTGTCGGAATGAATGATGGTCTTTCCATACCATTCTTTTACAATGTTGAATGAATCATCAAACTCAAAAACAGCTCCGAATGTGTATTTGTCTTCGTGCGGATTGAGCGAACATAAGTCATTGCTCAATCGTTCGGGCAACATAGGACATACCCTATCTACAAGATATACCGATGTGGACCTTCTGAAGGCTTCCTTGTCAAGTGCAGTCCCTTCTTTGAGAAAGTGTGTGACATCTGCTATGTGGATACCAACTTCTGTATGACCATTGTCGAGCACTGTGTAGGATAACGCATCATCAAAATCTTTGGCAGTCAGCGGGTCAATTGTAATCGTGAAAACTTGCCTAAAATCTCTCCTTCGCGCCAATTCTTCTTCTGAGACGCCACCCTTTAAAGATTCTGCTTCAGCTAACACTTCATCAGAAAATTCAGGATCAAAACCATTAGATAGTAGGATGGATTGCATATTCATCTCATGATCTGTCAGATTCTCTAGGATACTGATGACCTTGCCCCAAATAGATTTATTTTGCCCTTTGCCCCATTCCGTTATCTCTACAACGACTCTGTCATTGTCTTCGCTCTCCATTGTATTGCCAAGATGAACCGTAACTTCAGGAAAGATTTTGGTATTCTCTGGGAACACTACTGCATATTTTTCGAAATATTTTATGTGACCTATTACTCTGGCTAGCGCTCTTTTTTCGATGGATACGACTCGCCCTTCTGGTCTTCTACGTGACTTGCTTTCTGCTACTGATACTGTAACCTGATCTTTGTGTAGTGCACCTTTTAGATTTTTAGCATGAACATAAATATCTTCTACAGACTCAGAATTAATGATATACGCAGCACCAGATCTAGTCATATCAATGGTGCCCATATATAAGATAGAGTCTTCCGAATTACGATTTGATCTTTGGGCTTTTTCAGCTGTAAAAGCTTCCCATTTGTATGTGTCTTCTGAAAGTTTAACTACTTTTTTGTCTGCAACTAACTTTGTAAGCACCTTTTGTATCGCTTCAGGTGGATTAGCCACATTAATTTTTCTGGATATTTGAGTGACAGTATAGCGTGTTTTAGAATTCTTTGAGAGTAGTTTTTCTATTTGATTAAGCAGTTCTGGTTCTTTTAATTGTCTTGGTTTTCTAATCATCTTGTTTGTTTAACATCAATAGATAACCAATATAATGTGTTTTTAGTTCTGCTAAAGTATATTAAATTATTGTAAATGCGAATAAAGTATCGTCACCTACCACGAAACTTACAGTCAAATGAAATTAAACTAAGTCCGCCATGGCGTATAAATTTTAATTCATCCGACGGGTCGGATGGCGTCATTAAAAATTCCGGATTTTTATAATCAAATTTACTCCAAGTATGTCTGTCAAACTAACGAAAAACCAAAAATTAACTAAGCGTATCTAAAGCAAATATTATCTCCCCTGACGGTAATATTTCCATAGCAAATGCTTTGGACATGGATGCATCATACTCTTCACCGTCAAGTGTTTGGCCGGCTATAATATTGATGATCAAATCAGGTTCGATAGATGCTACAGATTTTTTGATCACATTATCATTTACAATGGTACTAGCTATTGACTTTTTATTGATCAAGTCACCATTTTTATCTAGGGTGACAAGGATGAAATCATATCTCAGCAACGCTCCTTTCCAATAAACGACCGAATTAAACTTTTCTTCCTTCGGCAATCTAAAGCAAGGGATAAATTCCGTAAACTCATCAGCTTCTTTTTCCCAATCTAGTAATACTTCGTCAATAAAGACCTGTGGGAATGGATCGACATTGCTTTCGTACTCGCTAAGATAATCATCTGAAACAATGGTAGGTAATTCTATCTCGGGAAAATAATGGAGAATCTTATCTAATTTGCTCATATAACCTTAGTCTTTTATCACCTTAAGACTCAAATCCAAACATCCTGCTGAATGTGTAAGGGCTCCCGCTGAGATATAATCTACACCAGTAAGCGCCACTTTTCGTACTGATTGTAATGTGATACCTCCAGACGCTTCAGTCTCAAACCTTCCATCCACATGCGCAACAGCTTCAGCAAGGATAGGTAATTCAAAATTATCAAACATGATCCTTGTTACACCACCTTTGTCCAATACTTCTTGTAGCTCCACCAAATTGCGGACTTCTACTGTGATGTCAAGGTCTAAATTATTGTTTTTCAAATAAGAATGTACTTGAGTGATGGCTTCAGTTAGTGAGCCACAAGCATCGACATGATTATCTTTGATCATGATCCAGTCATATAACCCGATGCGATAATTTTCGCAACCACCAATTTTTACAGCCCATTTTTCTAAAAATCTAATTAGTGGTGTAGTTTTTCTTGTATCTAATATCTTGACAGGAAGACCTTCTACTTCAAAAGCAAAACGACTACTCAACGTCGCAATCCCGCTCAATCGCTGCATCGTATTGAGTATTAATCTTTCTGCTTTTAGCAATGCCTGCGAATTACACTTAACGAAAAAAGCTACATCTCCGTAGATAACATCTTCACCGTCTTGAATTTTGATATCTATAGTCGAAGTGGGATCTACATGTTTGAAAATGGCTTCAGCAATAGCAACTCCTGCTATCACACCTTCTGCTTTTACTA
>JBBRJL010000398.1:0-3515 GCA_038219375.1 Chitinophagales bacterium
ATCCTTTGGTCATCGTGGAAGGTGCAGGGAATTTACATTTTGAAGTCGTGATGTTGTCATTTTTGGCAGCTGCCCTTTATTATTCATTTCAAAACCGATTAAAGCTAGGAGGATTGTTTTTTGCGTTAAGTATTGGTGTCAAATTGCTCCCGCTCATGCTGCTACCTTATTTTTGGTTTAGACTAAAGGTTAGAGATCGGCTATTATTTTTTGGTTCTTTGATAGGATGTTGTATTTTGATATTTCTACCGATGGCAAGTGGAATTGCCTTCTCTTCATTTTTTGAAAGTGTGGATTTATATTTTAGGAAATTTGAATTTAATGCTAGTTTTTATTACGTCTTTCGGTGGTTGGGTTTTCAATTTTCAGGGTATAATCTCATAAAATATATTGGGCCAATACTTGCCTTGATAGTAGTTACAAGTAATGTCTATGTTGCAAGGCAAAAAGCCATTTTTTCATTTTTAGATTTTGTCAAATATGCTTTAATCTCTTGGACTTTGTATCTTTTGTTTAGCACAACGGTACATCCATGGTATGTAATTTCCGCACTATTTTTTACCGTGTTTTTGTCTATCAATTATGCGATTTTATGGTCATATTTAATATTTATGACATATATAAATTATTCTGAAGCAATATATTCTGAAAATTATATGTTTGTCGCATTTGAATATCTTATCTTAGGATATTTAATCTACCGCGAACGAAATTTACTTAGATAGTCTTATCTAGGGAAGGGTTGAGTTAGCGTATTGAAGGAATTAAAACCAATAATTCTGTCATAAATATCTCCTAATCCCCGAAAATAGACAATGGATTGATATTCATTTTCCGTATCTGACCAACTGCCTTCCATCGTTCGATAATCTACTTTACCATTTTCGTCTACAATACCGTACATATAATTATAATACCCTTGCTTCATTAGTATTTCGGCAGTATATATACCCCTGTCATCAAACTTCATCCTATACTCTTCTGAAGGCAGCCAGTTATTCATCGCTCCGAATATATAAACATTTTCTGTGCCATCTAGATAATCATCCTCAAGAGAAAATATAACTTTGGTATAATCTGATCTGATGTTGCGTTCTTCGGCAATATAATCATTATCTATCAATGGATTACGAGTTGTAATACTATTGACTAAGGAATCTCTCAGGCTTTCACGCAAACCATCATTATTACTTGTATTTGTTACATAATTGTCGAGTACATCATTCGCAGAAGTACTACTTAATCGTTCGAAATTTTCAATTATAAACTTTCCGTTAAAATCAAAATTTGCTAGATATACTTTATTTCTTCTTGCCTCGTCTTTCATCAATAATACATCTGTGTCAAATTTATTTCTCTCTATAAATTGTACATGACGACCCAATCGCATCACGGTTCGTGTATCAAATTCTCTAAATTCAGTCAATCCCCAAAAGTCAAATGTTCGCAACCTATTAAATTTAAGATTGGTGCCACTAAAAAAAGATGGTTTTGACTCTTGTTTATTATACCAATTATCATTTTGCAACATTACTAGACTTACCTCGTCAATGGGGTTCCTCATTTTAAACTTCTCAAAATTTATATTGACCTGCAATTCTTGTTTGAATCTTATGTTTTCCACATCACCTGGGAAAATGATATACATATCAACAAGAACTTTATTTTCTGAAATGATAAATCTACGACTCAATAATGGATAATCAATTTTGTCTTCATAGATAACGATCAAATAATTGCCAGAAACCTTAAAATGTGTGTCTTTATTTGGGAACTGTTGCCAATAATGCATGTACGGCACCCTTGTATTTATTGAGTATGAATAATTCCTAAGTCTCTCATCATTAAAACCAGATATATATTCTATTTCCCTTAATTTTGAAGGTGTCCAATCTTTGTCACAATGTATAATTCTGTAATATAGGGTACGTTCTTCATTGAGCAAGTCATCAAATTTTAGCATCACAAATTGGGACGAATTCAAAGATAAAACAGGGAAATTTGTTGGAAGATTATTGACTTCTACGGTAGATGTCTTTATGTATTCATCATAAATTTTGTCTTTGTGTTCATAAGATTGTGCTTCTAGTATGCTAAATGATATCAAAAAAATAATGATTAGGGAATAGACTTTCATTGGTAAGCTGTCTTTGTTTTTAATGAAAGCTGAACTCCTTTTGATCATGGAAAATATTCAGACTATCATTAGATTATATTAATATGGTCTTCTAAAACGGTCAAAATTAATATAAAAGTGTTAAAAATTCAATAATTTCTTACAAAATTTACCAATTTTAGTCCGTTTATCATTGTCTGATTTAAGCAAAGACAAATATCTCTACTTTGGCAAGCGTTGATTTGTATTTCTATTGATTACAAATAAAAAAGCAGCATAAGGTTATTTCGGAGTAAGATTTATACTGCTTCTTAATTTTTATTAAGGTTTAAGATGAACACTTTTTATGCCCATGCAGATATTATGCCACCCATAATCATGGCTGAAACTGCCCAATATCCAAAGTTCAGTAGCATGTATTTCCAACTTTTTCTCTCGAATAAAGCATTAATGGCGATAACAGGTAAAAAAACTAATACACTTGTCATTAATCCATGAAGCACACCGTGTTTGAAAGTACGGAAATTGGTACCGTACTTTGACATAAATTCGTTAAACATAGTATGAGCTTCGCTACCAGGTTGGTCTAATCCGGAATCAGCTAAGGTAGAATAAGTGCCCATTTGATGGATGACAACTGGCGTAAGCCCTAAAGCAAGCATAATACCAAAGACCAATGATAGCCCGAAAATAATTGCCATATTGCTGCCTTGGATTTTCCCAAGACTCATATCTGCTTCTTTCATCCATACTTTACCAAAAAGTGGACCATACCATAGTGATCCGATAGCCAAAGGTACCACACCAGATCCTAAAATTACTAACCAATTTAATGCTATCATTTTGATTTTGTTTTGTTATGCACAAATGTAATTAATTTGTTTATATTGCCAAATAAATAAGATAATATTTATACGTAACCATTACTGAAAATTTTGTAAAGATGTCTTCTGTCAGTTTTTATCAAAAAATAAGGTAATAATATTTCGATACCTTTCGGGCTCTGCTTCAAAAGCTTCAAGATGTTTCCCACCAAAAATAGCTAATTCAGATGGTAATTTACAGTTGACTTGGAGCTTTTCGCCCATCTCGATTGTAGTAAGTGTATCGTCTGTATTATATATAAATAGAACTTCCGAAATATCGATGATTTTGCCGACTCCTTTTATATAATTATGGTTTTTATTGGCTGTAGGAAAGATTTGCATTAACCCTTTCATCATATAAAACAATTTTTTATTTCGTTTTTTATAATAAGTCAGATTCGAATCCAAACAATTTTCTATTATTATTTTATTTAGAAGATGATTGGCTTCTGTTGAGTAGTTGATTAGATTAGATGCACCAAATGAAATGCCATGTCCATACAATGGAATGTTTGGATACAAGTTACTGAAAT
>JBBRJL010000399.1:0-3513 GCA_038219375.1 Chitinophagales bacterium
TATAAGACATGTCACATTTATAGTAAAAAATATAGTTAAATGTACGCATGGATACAAAAAACTGCTCATATCTAATACCAATTGTATTTATAAAATAGTCCAAAATAAATAAGTAGATTTTTTATTCAGTCGATTCATAAAATCTTTGCATAGCCTTTGCTTTGGAAATATTTTATGAAGAAAAATCAATAAAAAAGAAAAAGTTTACTGGACTATTTTGTTTGTACTATTGGTATTATACCCATACAAAATCATTCCTGCATCGCAATTTAGTATCTTTTATATCCAATTTTTTAGTAACTTATTTCTCTATCAAAATTGTGACATAATAAATAACCATTTAGAGCAATATTGGACTAGAGAATAAGCAGCTTTCTAATGGCCTTCCATATTCATTCAGAAGAAGTTAATCTATGTTGCAATCAGAGATTACAACGCCATTAAACACTCATTTTCAAATTAAACCCCAACCTTTCTGTGCAGTCTCAGTACCATATATTTCACATTCTTTAATCATTCATAAACCTAAAACAGATGAAAAAGTTAGTAGCATTTGTCGCCATTCTTTTTGTGTCTATGGTCTCAACTTTAGATGCACAGAGATCAAGTAAAAACCGAAATGATAACAGAGAGCCTCGTTCAGAAAAGACTTACTCAAAAGCAGAAAAACATCGTGCCAAAAAGATTGGTAAAAAGCATAAAATCAAACATAAAAACTATAAATGTAAAATAAATCATAAAGCAGCTATCAACGGTAAAGCACCTTGCGGCGAAAACCATATGAATGTCAATAGAGAAAGCAGGTCGTAATAGACAATATGTGGCGTTTACACCAACAAAACTTGGGTAAACTCCACTTTTATTTTCATCCCAATAATAAAAATCTCTTTGGTACTCTCTCTAGATAAGGATATACTACTCGTGACAAATGGAGTCCTTCAGGAAATGCCAAAGTCCTGAACGTAAATGACTGATTGTTTCTAGATGTATCATTAAACTCGTCCAAAGAAATCTCTCCTTGACCCAAGGCTAATAGTCTCGAAACCATAATGCGAATCATAGATCTCAGAAATCTATTAGCAGTAAACCGAAAACATAATTGCTTTCCGTTATCGCTTACTAAAATCTCCGCTTCATGCATGATACAAAAAGTATTATTGAATTTATCTGGCGTGAGACATAAGTGTCTGAAATCCATTAGGTTCTTTAGTCCTTCTGTAGCTATTTTCATGGCTTCAATATCAAGGCTAGTGATGTTATTATAAAAAGAACTGACAGGCGCCAAAAATGGATTGATCTCGGTATGTAGATGGTATTCATAACTTCTTTTTTCAGCATCATATCTGCTGTGCGCCCTATCATGGACGGGGATCAACTCGTAGACAGAAATATCTTTGGGCAACATTCTATTCAGCCTTTCTATCGGATCATAAGTCCATGTTTCCTCATAATCAAAATGGCCAAAATACTGTATAGCATGTACCCCTGCATCTGTCCGCCCACAACCCATAAAACCTATCGTTTTACCCGTCATTTTCCCCAAAGTATTTTCCAATACCTGCTGAACACTCGATCCCAAATTTGCTTGCCGCTGCCATCCCCGATAGGCGGTACCTCTATATGCTAAGTGAATAAAATACCTCATAAAATGATGATTGATAAAAAATTTTATACTGAAAATGCAAATAAATGTTAAAAAAACGAAATAATTCTGAACGTGGAACTATTTTTGCATTATATTTGTATTCACGTAATAACAAACAAATTCGTGTTAAACGCACAAAGTTAAATGATCGTAAAGAAAACACATACATTACTAATCAATCATAGACAATCTCCCTTGTCAAGATTAGTATGTTTTCAGACCCTATCGCCCCAACATGCCCCGTCTACATTGAGGCATAGGCGGGTCTAGTAGTACTACTTCCTCATATTTTTTATTGCATGGTAATGTAATATCTTTTCTCGTAAGAGCCACCATTTTCATTTATTTTTTCATTTTCAAACCGTTATAAACAATGGCTGAAATTCACGGCGATATATTGATATTAGAAGCAAATAGTAATCATGAGATCTATAGTTTGCAAATCTGCGAAGAGATGGAATCTTCTGCAAAAATAAGAGGAATAGGTATCGCCAAAAGAAGCCCCGAATACATCACAAAAAAAATGGAAGAAGGAAAGGCCGTCATAGCACTCACTACATACGGTACTTGGGTTGGTTTTTGTTACATCGAAACATGGGAAGGTGATTATGTCGCTAATTCAGGGCTTATTGTGGCACCCGATTTCAGAAAAACAGGGGTAGCAAAAGGCATCAAACAAAAAATATTCGACCTCTCCAGAAAAAAATACCCCAATGCAAAAATTTTTGGCCTTACGACAGGACTTGCAGTCATGAAAATCAATAGTGATCTAGGATATGAACCCGTGACGTATAGCGAGCTTACAAAAGACGAAGCATTCTGGACAGGTTGCCGTAGTTGTGTTAATTTTGATATCCTAACTGCCAAAGGACGCAAAAACTGTCTGTGTACAGCCATGTTGTACGACCCACTAGACCACACTCCGATCGAACAAGTCAAGCACGATTTTGAAGAAAAAGCACTTGTATTCGAACGATTCATGAAGATAAAACAATTCAGATTTTTGAATGGACTCTTTGACCGACGCAAAGAAGCTGCAAGGACAGGAAAATTATTGACTACCTTTTTTCCTAATATCTTTTAAAATTAAATAATAATGCAGAGAAAATCAATTGTTTTAGGATTTAGTGGCGGATTAGATACCACATATTGTGTCAAATATCTCACCGACGACCTCGGCTATGATGTCCACACTGTCACCGTAAACACAGGCGGATTTGATGATGCTGAACTTGACAAAATCACCAAACATGCACATAATCTTGGTGTGAAATCTCATACAAATGTCAATGCTATACGATCTTATTATGATGATATCGTTCGTTTTCTGATCTATGGTAATGTGCTCAAAAACAATACCTATCCACTCAGTGTAAGCGCCGAACGACTTAGCCAAGCTATGCATATGGCCAAATATGCCATATCTCTTGGGACTAATATGGTAGCGCACGGCAGCACAGGTGCAGGTAATGATCAGGTAAGATTTGACCTGATACTAGGTATGATGATACCAAATGTAGAAATCATCACACCCATAAGAGATCTCAGACTCAGTCGGCAAGAAGAAATCGACCACCTCAAATCAAAAGGTATAGATATTGACCAAGAGAAAGCAGCATACTCCATTAATAAAGGACTATGGGGAACAAGCGTAGGTGGCAAAGAAACCTTAACATCGCATGGCATGTTGCCTGAAGAAGCTTGGCCTTCTCAGATGACCGCTACTACAAATATTGACCTTACTTTACAATTTGATCAAGGCAATTTAGTAGGTATAAATGACAAAATATTTGACCATCCTACGGAAGCAATTTTGCATCTCCAAGAGCTTGCATCGCCCTTTGCAATAGGTAGAGATATCCACGTGG
>JBBRJL010000400.1:0-3509 GCA_038219375.1 Chitinophagales bacterium
ATCAATATTTCTGTTGACACAAATGACCACAGGAGGGAAATTACTAAAAGACGGACTGGTATTGCAAGAGTTTTGCGAAATAGGGTCTATCTCGGTAGCAAAAGCAGCCCCTGTATCACCAGGGTTGATGATGTTAAGAATGGTGTTATTACGACAACACCTTTGGAATACTATCATGTAGTTTTGGCTTATTACAGGTAGTGTGATACTAAAAGTATAAACACCTTTTTCAACTCCCACATTTACGGGCACAAGAATGCAAGGATTGCTACTATCTATAGGTACTTCAGTAATATTATCAGGTCTTAGTATATTCACTGTTTGTACCCAATTCCAAGCTTGCCCACTTCCCCTGTAAATACCAAACTTGGCATTATTATCAAAGGGTGCGCCACCACTTCTGCTATCTCTGTACATAGTGAAGGTGATCAAAAACGTAACTCTATTATTTATGGTATCTCTACCACGACATTCATACTTGACTTCTCCACCTATGATATGCATTGCATCTATAGATTGATTCAATGATGCGCAAAATATAATGGTAAATAAAAATTTGTATATATTTAAATTTAGGTACTTCATATTAAAATTTATTTAAACAGTTGGTTTTACATAGTGTTCAGATTAAGATTTGCTTGTATACGGATTTTTTTTTCTGAAAAATATTAAAAGACTAAAGTTGTGTACTTTCACAATGGCAATTAAAACATCAAAAATATAAAATTATTGTCAATTCGTAGTCAATTATTGCTATTATGTCGTTATAATGACTAAAATATTCCATCATCTTAATTAAAAGCATACATTTGTGGTGTTTAAAGATCTAAAAGAATATGTCTTCTGGCAAATTAAATTTCAAAAGAATACTCAATAGATTGATTCTATTTGTTGTTTTAGGAGTTGGTGCTCACATCATTTTTGTACTGTCAACTACCGAACGTAGCCTTCTTAATTATCTTGGAGAGCTAAGTATACTGCACCTATTACTTATTTTGATACTAATTATTTGTCCATGGCTCGGATATGCGCTTAGGATTCGTATGTGGTCTGGCTTTTTGAATGAAAAAATATCTTATGCTGATTCGGTTAGGGTCGTTGTTACTGCAGACGTGGCGTCAGCCCTGAGTCCAACTGCAGTGGGGGGAGCTCCAGTAAAGGCAGCTCTGTTGCTCAATCGCGGTTATGCGCACGGTAGTGTGGGTTTTATGCTTACATATGGGGTTATAGAAGATATTGTTTTTTATACTACAGGCATCGTTCTAGCTGGTTTTTTTTCTGCTGGACTTCTGACAGATATTTGGTTTCAATTTTCAATTTTTATCTCTGAGAATATAAATGTCATTGCCATATGTTTTATACTAATAGTGCTTTATTTGTTTATGGTTAGAATTGATTTGATACCTAACTATCTAAAGATTACACACTACTTTCCACAAAAATTTAAGCAAATTATCTCTTCTACTAAGGATAAATTTAATAAGAGCTTAGAGGCGATGAAGTCCAATTTTACCTTAGTTTGGCGACATGGAAAGCTGCGAATGTTAGTTAGTTTTACAGTATTGTTAATGCAGTGGATGGCTAAGTTTTCGGTTTTGTTGGTAATATTGCATGCGTTTAAAATTGATTTTGACACTATCCAAATTTATATTCGCCAGTGGGTTATTTTTGTGACTATGCTTTTTATTCCTACACCTGGTGCATCTGGGGGAGCTGAAGCGTCGTTTTTATTAATATTTGGAAAAAGTATTCCTAGTGATTTAGCATTTCTGGTGGTTTCAGTATGGCGATTATTTACATATTACTTTATATTGCTTATGGCAGTGATGCTATATACGATACTTAGTTATTTTGTAAGTAAAAAGGAAGAAATTGTCATATCAGACGTAACCTGAAAAACATTATTCTTAATAAGACAACATCCGAATCAATGTGGAATCCAATAATGATGCAACTTTATTTTAATTATTCCAGTCATACTATTTTGATGTCTGAGACACTACTTCTCCGCTTTATTTACAAATGTTTTTGAGATTAACAAAAAATGTGTAGGTTTGTCTCATGAATCGTGATCTGGCAATCTTAGAGAAATTAGAAAAGGAATTGAGTCTGAAACAACTTCAGATTAAATCTCTCTTGACCATCACTCAGGCGATAAATGACAATGTATCGGCTGATGGACTTTTTAATATGTACAAGTCGTTTTTGTCATGGGAAATGGGGATCGAAAAAATGGCTCTTTTTGTGATAGAAGAGTCAGGATGGGAATGTACATCATCCATTAATTTTAATAAGAGTTACATCTCAAAAATGATACCCTTATTGCTGCAGCACAAGCGCTTACATACAGTCAAGGAAGAAGAAGACCCTATTTTGGAAGGTTTCGATATCATTATTCCCGTTTTTCATAAAGACAATCCCATCTCGTATTCGGTCATAGGAGGTATAAAAGAAAAAGAAGATCTATACAATAAGATACAATTTATCACCACGATCACCAATATTATTGCAGTAGCGATTGAAAACAAACGACTTTTCAAAAAACAAATAGAACAAGAACGTTATCGTAGAGAGATGGAACTTGCATCAGAGGTGCAACATATGCTGATACCTGAGTTTCTGCCTGTAGAGTCCAAATTTGCCCTTTCCAAGATTTACAAACCTCACTTTAATATTGGTGGTGATTATCTGGATTACATTAGGTTTGACCAGGACAGATTTGCATTTTGTATTGCTGATATATCAGGTAAGGGCGTTTCTGCTGCTTTATTGATGGCTAATTTTCAGGCCATGATACAGGGTTTGATCTTCCAATACCGAGATTTAGAGACATTCGTCTTTGCTTTGAATCAGTCTGTCTATCGGATTACCAAAAGTGATAGATATATCACGTTCTTTGTAGCCGAGGTTGATACCAAACAAAAAACATTGACATATGTAAATGCAGGTCACTATCCGCCTATTTTGAAGATGAATGGTACTTTGAGAAGGTTGGATACCGGTTGTTCTTTCATTGGAGCCTTTGAGAAATTGGAGAATATAAAAGAAGAAAAAATTCAGTTAACGGACGAAGCCATGGTATTGAGTTTTACAGACGGATTGCCAGAATTGAGAAATAATAATGATGAGTATTTTAATGATGTCATGCTAGAGCAATTTGTAAATATAAATGGACATTTGGATCCCGAGAGCTTCAATTCTAAATTGCTAAAAGAAGTAGATCTTTTCAGAGGAGATAGTGACATTGCCGATGACATTGCGGTATTAACATGCAAAATATATTAAAGTAGTAGAATATTAGGTTATGATTCCAAAAAATAAAGTAACAGCAGCAATGCTAGCCTTCTTTCTGGGGGCGATAGGTGCCCACAAGCTTTATTTGGGTAAAATAGGTGGTTTTATTTGGTTTATAATTCTGCTGATAATATCGTTGAACGTAGGCTTTCCCATTACTGCGATTTTAGGCTTGATACATGGTGTGAAATTGCTAAATATGACAGAACAGTCAT
>JBBRJL010000401.1:0-3504 GCA_038219375.1 Chitinophagales bacterium
TAGGTTGTGTCAAAAAAATCGTTACAGAACTGGCTGTCTTGGAAATTACAGATCGAGGCTTTAAATTGCTCGAAAGGGCGCCAGGTGTTTCGGTAGCATATATCCAATCAGTGACCGAAGGCAATCTGATCGTGGAGGGCGAGATCATGGAGATGGATTTGTAGGTAGTGGTTTCACTAAATGTATGAAACTTATCTTTGGGTACTGAAACCCTTTATTTTTAATTACGGTTTTATTTTTACCAAACTAAATATTTTTCAAATAAAAACAACTATATTTGTTGCAGTTTTTAACCTTTTAAAATAATTTGAATGAGATCTTTAGTTTTTATCGTGTCTTTATTTACTGTGATTGGTTCTACTGCATTTGTATTAAAAGATAGTCCTACATCACAAAAAGAATGTATTACTGTAAATGTTAATGGAATAAATCTAGATTTTACTTTGGTTAATAGAACAGGATACACAATATCTAGTATTTATGTAGCACCTACTACCCAAAGAGAGTGGGGCGAAGATATCATGGGAAAGGATCTATTAAATGATGACGAACAAGTAGACATTTCATTTGATGGCAATGAAACGGTCAAAAAATGGGACATGTATCTCACTTGGGATGGATACGAATCTGATGAAGACGTATTCTGGATCGGATTTGATCTTAGTAAAATAAGTGAAATAGAATTATTTTATGAAGCTTCCACAGGCAAAACTTGGGCAGTCAGCAAGTAATATTTTGTAATAGGATACATTGTTTTTCTAATCTTCAAAAATATCTAAATCCTAAATGAGGTTGTTTGCCTCGTTTGGGATTTTTTTTTAAAGTACCATCATTACAATTTTAGGATTCCTATATCTATTGTTAACGTTATATAATATGAATATTAGTGACACAAATGGTATAATATTAAGTGTATTACATCCCACAAAGAATTTAAAGGCAATCATGGAAAAGCTTGATGAATTGGAAGACATTAAACGCCATAATGAAGCGTTAAGATGTACTGAACAATCCATTCCCATTGATGAAGTATTTAAAATAATTGAAGCTAAAATACAAGAAAAGTAACATATTACTCGACGATCACCACTGGCAGTGTAATACTACTGTTATTACCAGATATACGTACTGCATAGGCGCCTTTTCCCATATGTTGTGGTTCTAAATGAACGATATGATTGCCTTGACCGAAATATTCTTGATCTCTTAATGTCCTGATCAGTCTTCCTTGCCAGTCGAATACTTCGATCTTTACCGCAAATCCTGACTTCAGATTAAATTCAATGTGGAGTGGAATATCTGCATTTGATTTGGATGGGTTTGGATATATCTTAGCTTCTATAGATGAAGCCGACTGGAAGTCATAACCCAAACTACTTGTCTGGTCGAAGATAACATTTTCATCGCCATTTTTATATGGAACAAACAACAATGGTAAATAATACATTTCATCTTTTGTGCCTTCTCCCCACGTGACAAACTTCGGTGGATTGGTAGGATTGGCTGGATTGTTTGCGGTATTGTCATAAGTGGCAAAAGCCCTGATCTTGCTTCCTTTTTTGGCTATTTTATATTTATCAAAATAGTAGCCGCCTTGCCAATTGAAATCCCAATCGTTGATTTTGATGAGATTTGTTTTGGAACCGTCTTGATTTTCAATATACACTTCCCAGTTTTTGCCTAGATAATGCATATGTGGGAAAATACCCACCAAACTGACATCAAATGGCACCGTGTAGACACCTTCGAATTTTTTTGTTTGATTTGGAAGGATAAAAAAACTATTTGCCCCAGTTACTAAGTTGAATGGTAACATGATATAGTCTTTGACCGTTCGATCTATAATTTCAGTGTCCTTTGCAAAAAATATATTTACAGTAGAAGAATCACCTTCGTCCACACTCCATGGTGCGTAGTGCATCTGAATCACCAAGTCACTATTGGCAGGAAGATCTTGTGCCAACCCATCCGGAAAGTTCCTTGGCTTTTGTCCCGGCACGTAACCAGGAAATTGGTCTCTATTGATCACTTCCAATACGTCAAAATCAGCATTGTCGTCTACAGAAAACCCATATTCTGGCGTTTGTTCATCGTATTGTCTAGCTTTACCGGTCAAATCAGCAAAAAATAAAGCATGGTGAACAATCTTAGTATTTCCAGGTCGAAGTTCGATGGCTTTTATTTTTTTATTGGCGTCAAGTCCTGTTGGCAATACAAAGTATCTGTACTCATCCTTACCATTGCCTTTATGTACAAACGATTTTTTGAATGAAAGGACTAAATCAGGTGTACCAAGTAATGAGTTTTCGGGAAATACTGGTGTGGGAGGTATTTCATTTTCATTGCCTATAGGACTACCTGCATTCACCCAATCATCGATTGTTTTTATTTGGGCATCTGACAAATAGTTTTCATCCAAAAATCTGCTATAAGTAGGATCTGCTTTCCACGGTGGCATGATCTTCTGAGTAGTGACGTATTGGATGGTACTAGCCCAATTTTTTATTTCTTCATAATTGGTCAGACTCATGGGTCCTATTTCACTTTGACGATGGCAGCTAGTGCAATGGTTAAAAATAATCGGCGCCACATCTCTAGAGAAAGTAGGCTGAGCCACAATCGCAAACTGAAAAGCGACAAAAATAAAAACAAAAGTAACTGATCGTAACATAAGATTTAATTTCCTGTAAGTGAATCATTAAAATTGATATAACAACCTATTGGCGTTGTTTCCGCAACTTTTATGGGCTGCCCTTTGATAGTGGCATCAAGTGCATTTCGGAGAAAGTGATTTTGGACGTTGTGTCTTCGTTTACCGGGCGAATAGAATAAGTCATTGACCAATCCACGATAGATGATGACATCCTTTGTTTCATTATAGACGACCACTTCTGGCAAAACTGTTGCATCGAATCTATGGGTGATTTTTTTGAAGTAATCAGTTTGGGTATTAAATGCTACTTTATATTTTGATTTAAAAGATTGAATCCCTTTTGGCTTGGAAGAAAAATTTGGGAAAACACCTACGAAGCCTATCGCTTGTGAATGGTAAATATCATAAATCCCGTTCAGTTCAGGTGCTAATTCCTGACAAATCCTACATTCATCCAGCATAAAAATATATACGGTGATACTATCTTTGGCAGAAGCACCATTTCCGAAAAATAAAAAGCAAACTAAAAGTACAAAAAACCTATAAACTATCATCTTACAAAAGTAGTAATTTTTAGCTAAACTATTGATATTGGTAGGCAAATTAAAATAAAAAACTGGCAAGAGCTGAGTCCACCGCTGCTAGCGCAAGTTTGTACCTGATAGCGCAAGTTTGTAACTTGTGCTTAACATTACCACCCTGCTAGCGCAAGTTTGTAACTTGTGCTTAACATTACCACAAAATCAATAACTACCCCTGCTAGCGCAAGTTTGTAACTTGTGCTTAACATTACCACAAAATCAATAACTACCCCTGCTAGCGCAAGTTTGTAACTTGTGCTTAACATTACC
>JBBRJL010000402.1:0-3502 GCA_038219375.1 Chitinophagales bacterium
TAGTATCAAGTTTGAGATTATTAAGGGTATAAGTATTGTACAATGCTTTTTTTGCGCTAAGCACCATAGTGACATTCGTATTTTTGAGAAGTTCTTCATTGACTTCCATTGGTGCCATTTCCTTATTTTGTGGCTTGTTAGTAGTAGGTCCTGACATCCATTCGTTAAGATCAAAAAACTGTGACTCGCCAGTCACGTTTATTGCCATGCTTTTGTCGGTAGAAAACATAGCTAGTGGATTTGAAATGTCTGCCTTTAAATTCAAATCACTTTTACCTAACTGCATTCCTGATGCGTCAAAAGAAATACTCTTAGGCTTAGCAGAAGCTGCCGCTTTATTTATTACGATTTTTGGCATTCCTTCTGATCTATACAAGACATTTGAAGCATCCGCACCACCTTCAAACTTTATGGCTGTGTAATTTTCGTTATTAACGTCGCTCATTTTGGCTTTAAAATCAAGGTCGCATTTCAGCATACCACTCAATTCTTGAACACCTTGCATAGGAAATGACGCTAGAATATTCTTAAGATTAACGGTTCCTTTTACGAAACCTTCCACATTTTGATCACCAGTAAGGTTACTTGCTAATATTTTCCCGCTGATAGGGTCGCCTCCTAGTTTCATTTTGAAATTTGGAATGTTGACATTCATGTCTTTATAATCTGGGCGCATGGCCTTAATATTAATATCTGCAAAAATATCGCTCACACTCTGAGGTAAAGTTGGATATTTAAAAAAGCCATCAGTCACATTAATTTTAACATCAAAGCCTGGCATTGATCCTGTGATACCATTATAAATACCTTTTATGATACCTTGGATACTTGCCTTTCCTTTTGTCTGTACGTCTTTGAAATCTGCTGTAAATGCGTTCGGAACAATTGAGAGAAATGATTTGAAATCTTCAGAAGCTGTTCGGAATGTGAAATCTGACAAGATATCATCGCCATTCAGTTGGGTGAAGCCATCAGCTTTTACACCTAGTTGATTGAACATCAAAATATTATCCCTAAGTGTGTATTTATTTTCAGGGAAATTCATATTGATATCTGCATCAAGATCTATCTTAGCATTACTTACATAATTGGTGCCTTGAAATTTTACAGATAAAGAGTCCACGTGTGTTTTAGTAGTGAGGTCAAAAACATCTTGGGTAAAATCACCGTTTCCTTCGTGTGTGACATTTTGCATCAACATGAATAAGTCCAGCAAGTTATCCTGATAGGTAATCTTGCCGTTTTCTATGTTGTAGTGATCTAATTGGAGTTTGAAAGGTGATGGCTTAGTCGTTGTGGTGTCTTTGGTTATCAAATAATTGGCTGTAGTCTCATCAATGTAAACGATATTTATTTCTGGTTTGACAAGCTCAATACTATTTATTTTAGGGACGATGTTATCACCAAATAATGATGCTAAGCTAATATCAATACTCGTTTTGTCCGCCTTGTAGAGCACTATACCATCAAATTGATCCTGACCTATGACGCTCAAACTATCGATAGTGACCATGACGTCTGGAAATGACTTTATAAAAGACAGGGAAGCGTCATGAAAATCGACTGTTGCTAACAAGGTTTTGTTGATATCTTCTTTGAGAAAGGTGATCAATTTGTCTTTAAATACATAGGGTAGGATAAGTGCCGCTAACAGCAGAGCAATAAAAATGTATAAAGCGTATCTTAAAATCTTTTTTAGAACAGTCATTTGTTTTTTGTTTTTTTTGTAAAATATTGTTTAGATAAGAACATTGAGACCACTCCGAAAACTCCAATTATTTGACAATCAGCCGTTTTAACCCCTTACTTCTAGATGGTAACGGTTAATTATCAAATTAATATACATATAAATATCTTATAACTTATATGTATATTACTTTTCGGAGTGGACTCAACATTATAATGTTTTACTATCTATTAAAATCAGCATAAATGCCTTTTTTTGTTGTTTCGCACTACGATTTTATAAGCATCACTTTATTATCCTTAATAATTAACAAAAATTAAAGTTTTCGACTTTAACTAACCTAAACAGCTGATTAATGATAAGTATAGAGTAGACGTAAGGGAAACCATATTTGGTACAATTAATATAACATTTTTTTTGAAATATTGGTTTCGTTATTTTTTGAATTTAAAAAATTCTGTTACAAGAACGGATGAGAAAGGGTAGATGTTGTAATGTGGGAAACAGCTATGATTGACATTTTGTAGACCTTTATGATTACATAAATGGAGAAAAATACCAATTTAAAGGCAAATAGTTAACCCATAAAGCATTTGGGAAGTCAGTATGAATTTATTCATGTTTGCCTTTCGAAAAACAGAAGGGCGTAAATTCGTTTTACTTTATCCGTCCGTTGTTTTTCAATATTTCAATTACACGGGATTCTGCAATTCCACTAATATTAGATAATATTGAAGTATCTAATTTATTTTCATGACCTTTTAAAATCATATCAACTTGCGCTTTTTCAATACCCTCTTCAATACCCTCTTCTCTGCCCTTTTCGATACCTAAATCAATACCCTCTTCTCTGCCCTTTTCTAAAATTTGATCATATGTACTCATGATTACATCTTTTATGTGTTTATCACCTTTATCGGCTATTTCGATTATTTTTGACTCTGTGAGCTCAGTCACGTCAAGGCAATAAACAATCATTGTCTTCAAAAAGTTCCAATCTGAATAGGCTGTCAATGATATTAACAATTGTTCAATATTTTCTTCTAATCGTTCCACGTCATACCTATATCTCTGCATCATGAGCGCCGTATACAACATTCTATTATCTATGCTACCTATCTGGTCATCTGACATATCTCTTAATGAAATAAATATGGTCTCCATGTCAGGTATATAATCCAAGATTTCTTTGGGATAATCTACAAAAAAATCCTTGATACTTTTTAACTCCCACTCCTTGTTGCCGTGGTAATAAACGAAAGGAATCACGGGTCTGAGCTTTTCTTTCATTTTTATCTGATTGCGGTAAGCGCCAGATATATATTCTTGCAATTGAAATATAACATAAGCGTCAGGAACAGATTTGTTTTCGATAAGAATTGAGATATACAGTTCCTTTTCTATACTTGGAACCTTAAATTTAAGAACAATATCGGCAAAGATTTCACCCAATTCCATGCTAATGAATGACTTATTTTCATTACTGAGCGATTGTAAGTCAATAATTGAGCGTAGTGATGCAGGTAATTTAGCTTCCAAAAAAGCTATAGCCATCTGCTTGTCAGAAAACATTTCCTTGACAAATTTATCATGTGCATTTGTAATTCTATTTTTTGCCATACAGAGACAAATGTATATATTTTCTGGTAACAAAGTATCGAAGCATTGTAAAAACATTTCAAATATATGTAGATACCTAAAAAAATAAAGGAGTTGCCCAATTAGATTTTATGTAGGTTTAAAAAAGAGTATACCAAAAGATTAAATACATTACTGCCATTCTTACCAAATCGGCTCTAGCCCATTTCTGATGTA
>JBBRJL010000403.1:0-3493 GCA_038219375.1 Chitinophagales bacterium
TCGGACGGGTGGGTAGAGAGGCGATGGCACAGCAGTGACTGAATGGTTCCACAAGAATTGTGGAATTGAAGCCATACGAAATGGCTTCAAAAAGAAGGAACCGAACCAAACGTGGTGAGGGGTTGCTGGATGGGCTACGCCTTATACATTCACGGAAGAACGAATGGTGCTTTAGCAATTTTGACGTTGAAGTCAAAATAGGGAGAGAACCGCAAATTGATTTTGCGGCATGGGCTGCCTTTGACTCACGCGCTTGCATTATTTCGGAGCGAGGTATCTGGATAGTAGGTTGAGTATTTGGTTTGGTGTGGATCCACTGGCGGATCATCCGAACCAAGTAGATAAGAGCCCATATAGTGCGTTTTGGAATAATCCAATTAGGTATAATGATCCAGATGGAAGATGCCCATTTTGCCCAATAATTTATGC
Source organism: Chitinophagales bacterium (assembly GCA_038219375.1). Classification (GTDB taxonomy): domain Bacteria; phylum Bacteroidota; class Bacteroidia; order Chitinophagales; family Saprospiraceae; genus OLB9. The sequence continues at coordinate 430 of JBBRJL010000403.1, forward strand.
TATTGCTGTAGGATTTGGTATTGGGGCGGGAGCTGATGCTACGGTTCAAATAGCATCCAATAAGATTCAAGGAAGACCAGCTTTTGAAAATTATTCAGTTTCATCAACTTTTATTTCAGGAACTTTTGGCAGTTTGTCAGGAGGAGCTGGAGGTGTCGCAAATACTACTCTTAGAACAGGAATAAATATAGGTCTAGCAGCAACCGAATCTGTTTCCAAGCAAGTTATAACTGATGATGCATTATTAAGGAGTTTAAGTGGTGATTATTCAGGGTTAAGTGAAAATGCTAATAAAATATCAGGAACTGGGATAATTTCTGATGTAGTTATGGATAGAATTGGAGCCAATGTAAAGGCAGTAGGCAGCGATGAAGTCAGAGCAATGGAAAGGCAATTAGATAGGACTACTAGAATTGCTAGGAATGATCCATCTTCAACAGGTAGAGCTGCAAATCAAAGAAATGCCCAAAGCAGGTTAAACAATGCAAATAATGCCAATAATTATGTTGGTTCAACGTCTGGAAATGTATTGCAAAATACATCAGATGGAGTTAGAAGCTATATGACTATTGGGAATAACCAAAATGTACAAATTTTATTACCAAATCCAGTAGCCCAAGATAATACTAGGGTAAACACAGTTTTGCCATTCAACAATAATTAAATGATAGTAAAAAGAATAGTTATAATTTTTGGGTTCTTATTTGCACTTCTGTGGCTTGCAAATAATTTAAAAAAATCAGCTTCTAAAATACCGTTAGAAACATTCAATAAGCCTGTTATTGTTAAGGTTGTGGAATTACCTTTGTGTGGAAGATCCAATATTATTGTTGTAAGATATCAAGACCAAACATATCGAATCTCAATAAATAAGAATGACTGCATTGAAGGGAAGTATATGATAGGAGATACTATAGATGCTATCTATAATCCAAAACTGGACGAAATGAACCCTGCAAGTTTTGTCGGGGTTTACAGGTTAAATATGATATTTATAGTTTTGGTTGGAATAGGATTTTTAATATATATTTACTTTTTGAATACATACACTAAAGGTAATAGACGATAACCTAACAAAAAGCCTTCGTTCGGCGTAGGCTGTGCCTACGTCGCCGTGTCGCTGTAGCTGTGCCATAATCATAATCATAATCACAAGCACAAATGATTAAATACTAAAGCCAACAACAGAGATAGTATAGTGACTTTTTTATTCAATCTTTAATGCATATTAACTGATAGCAATTGTGGCAGTATTCTATGCTACTTCCATCTAGACCCTGTAGGGTCCAGCACATTTCTGACCGATGCATTGGGTAATCGTTATGAATTTATGTTATATTTGCCATTCGGAGAGGCGATGGCACAGCAGAAAGCTGCTGGATGGGCTACGCCATATACATTCACGGGTAAGGAAGTGGATGGTCTCACGGGCTTGCATTATTACGGAGCGAGGTATCTCGATAGTAGGTTGAGTATGTGGTTTGGTGTTGACCCGCTGGCAGGGAAATATTCAGGATATACTCCTTACAATTATGTGCTTAATAACCCAGTTAGGTTGATTGATCCAGATGGAAGATCTCCATCTGAATGGCCGCCTAAATGGTGGTCAAGATGGACTAATAGAACCGAAGCCGAAAAATCAATTCCGTTAGCATACTCAATGATAGCATATGGTATGAGATACGAGCTAGGTTCTCGTACTATAGGGACAATAGCAACGAACTTTTCATTAATGGGTACAAATCAGACGAGTAACAGTATACTTACTAAAGAAACAACAGATAATACAGGTTCTCAAAATGCAGTTCGACATGCTACTTTGTCAGCTTTCGCTTACTCAAAACATCTTGATGCTGGAGTTACAGCTACTCTTGCATCGCATGAAGAAAATACTCAAGTTGATCCTAACCAAACTTTTTTCAAAGGTCATAGCCGAAAAAGTTACGACGCAGTTGATATGGCAGCTGATTTTAAAAACAATCAAATAGGAAAAGGTATTTCTGATGAATCAGGATTTTTAGGGCAGTTTGAATCAAATAAATCGATATTTGAAAAAGTAATTGACAAAGCTTACAATGAAGGTGTATGGCATGGAGTTAAAGTAAAAGGCGGATATGAGTTAAGACAAGTTAAATTATCAGAAAAGCAATATTGCCAATTAAAAGAAGCACTTCAAAACAAGGATAACAATGCTGAATGGAATAAATAAGAAACCAATTATTTGGGTTGGATTTTTTATATTGCTTATATTTTTAGTTATAAAAGTGATGGATACATCATCTGCCATTTGTGATAAAAAATGTCAAGAATTGAAATATAATAAGATGGTTGACATGGGTCAATATAATAAATACGGTATTGATTTATCAAAAAAATTGAATGGAATGAGAATTGGTGATAATCAGGATACGATTGTTAAAATAAAAGAATTATTCGGAGATGAAATCAAAAAAATGACTTTAGTGGAACGAATGTCGGTTGACTATGATAAAGAATGTAAAGACCTTCCGTATAATGACATTTTGAAAGGTAAGGTCTTTTGCCAAGTCGCAATTATTGAATTTACAGATGGACAGATTGGCTATGTTTTGGGTAAATGTGAACATGACTTAATGGGCTTTACAAAGTCTTATGATAAATTAGGTTTTGACCTTATTGACAGAGTACAATATCTACTACCTAACGATCAAGTATTGATAGAAAATATTTATGAAGTGTATTCAATTTCCTCAAAAGAGTATAAAGTTATATCTGTTAATTGCAATCTATGAAAAGTAGCTTAAAGAAACCCTACGTCCCCCAGCTAGGCGTAGTATTTACTACGTCTGAGTGACGTCATGGCTGTGCCATGAATAATAAGCACGAATGAACAACAATAAAAGCCATACGACAGAGATAGTTGTGTGACCTTTCTCAATGTCTCATTTTTTTATGAATCATCCAAAATGAAATATCCAAAACCGAAGATTGTAAAGAAGATGGCAGATCATCAAGCGAAGGTACTAAACAATGCGAGTGCATATATCAGAATAATTGCAACGATGTATTGTACTATTATCACTCT
>JBBRJL010000404.1:0-3467 GCA_038219375.1 Chitinophagales bacterium
TACTCAATGAATCGTCTCCCCCAATCTTGAAGGAAACTGATCGATCTATTGAAGTCATAGACTTTATGATTTCCTTCATGGTCATATTTTCATTACTAAATATGACTTCATCTATTTTTAGATCATTGACTACTTTGGGTAGAAAAGCAATCGTATTAGTATAATATGCATCATCAATATCCGTTGAGTCGGGTGAAATAATATAAACATTTTCAAAACTCACATGAGCATTTTTGATCGTATTGAGTAATTTTTCTGCTGACTCCTTTTCTGCCACTAGGGCTATATTTTTGGAGATGGATGAATCACCTTTTTCTGATTTATGAAATATTATTGATTTAATAATGCCTGACAAATAACCAATTATTATCGTTGATATTGTTCCAACTAAAATTAATACCCTACTCGTCCTAAGGTATTCAGGCAGCAAAGCGTAACAAACTAAAATAATACCCGTACCTGTGGCCACACCACTTAATATCCGAAAGAATCCCTTTAGATTATCGTAATGTCCTGATAACCATAAACAAAATACCCAAACCAAGCTGTATACTAATAAAATGACATCTATATTCGTATTATCATAATAGTGTAAATCTTCAAAATAATAGTTTGCCCAAAAGAATTTAGCTTGGTACAATACAATCCATATGAAAAAGATATCCAAAATAGGTAGAAACCAAGTGGAAACAACTCGGCTCGCAGCACTCATGAACGCCCTAAATGAAATAGCCGCTTTTATAAAAAATGAAAATATGTCAGCATTGCCTTTGCTGTAATGTTTATTGACGTAAATATGCATGGCACCGTAGAAGGTGCGGACATAGTTCAAACTACTTTTTTTGGTACTTTCTCCTTTGTAGTGAATAATACTTGTATCAGGGAAATAATATATTTTGAATCCTGCCTTAATAATTCTGTAGGACAGATCTATATCTTCTCCGTACATAAAAAATGCTTCATCCAACAAACCTGTTTCCTTCAGAACACTACTCCTTATGAACATAAAAGCACCACAAAGTACTTCTATTTCATTGGTCTCATTTTCAGGCAAATACCCAAGATTGTAACCACTAAACCATTTGGATCTAGGGAAAACATCGGACAAATAACTCAACTTGCAGAAAGAATTCCACAGATCGGGCACTTTCCGTTTGGATTCAGGGAGAAATTTACCACTTCCATCTATCATCCTTACGCCCAAAGCACCTGTATCAGAATGACTTTCCATAAAATCAAAACACATTCTGAGCGTGTCTTCTTCGAGGATGGTATCAGGATTGAGCAAAAGTGTATATCTTGCATTAAGTTTTTTAATAGCTTGATTATTGGCCGTAGAAAATCCTTTATTCTGTTCGTTTACAATGACATTTACTTCAGGGAAGTCTTTTTGCAACAATTGGACCGAGCCGTCCACCGAAGCATTATCAACTACCCAAACCTGAGCAGATAAACCATTCAAACGTGAATTCCTTATGGAGTTCAGGCATTGGATTAGAAAATGTCTTACATTGTAGTTGACAATAACTATTCCAATGTCATGAACTGTCATTGGATTAGGATTGGACATTGTACGGGACTCTTGAGACAATTGATCTTCCTAGAGTTAGTTCGTCTGCATACTCAAGGTCGCCACCAAATGATACACCTCGAGCGATGATACTCACCTTAACGTTATGATCTCTAAGCAATTTAGATAAATAATAGATCGTCGTCTCTCCTTCTATAGTCGGACTGACAGCCATGATTACTTCTTCTATTTGTTCTGATTTGATACGATCGACGAGCAGATCGATGCTTAAGTCAGCAGGACCTATACCTTCTAAAGGGGAAATAACACCACCTAAGACATGATATTTACCCGAAAACTGATTGGTGTCTTCTATGGCCATGACATCTCTTGCGGTCTCTACAACGCACAAGACCTTCTTGTTTCGACTACCCGAAAGACAAATCTCACAAGTATCGTGATCAGAAAGATTACAACAGGTTTTACATTTTTTGATATCTGTCTCTAGTCTAGAGAGCGCGGCAGAAATCTTGGATGCCTTACGTGTATTATCTTGAACGAGGTGCAGTGCTAGCCTCAATGCGGACTTCTTACCTACACCAGGTAATGTAGAGAGTGCGTTAACAGACTCTTCGAGTATCTTGGATGAAAAATTCATGATGCAAAAATAATATATTAAAAATCATTTATATACTTTATAACCAATTAATTTTAACTTGCCTTGAATACAAAATGTGTATCTTTGCCTCCCTAATAAGAATATCCATGTTTGGCTTGTTTAAAAAAATAGTATCCGGCAACCTTGAAGAGAATAAAGAAATGGGTTTTCTTGACCATTTAGAGGAGTTGAGGTGGCACGTCATCAGGGCAGCAATCAGTATTTTGGTCTTTGCCGTGATTGCTTTGATATTTCAATACGAAGTTTTCGAATACATTATTTACGCTCCAAAGAAGCCTGAATTTATAACCTATCGTGTTTTTTGTGCCATATCTGATGCAATTTGTTTTTATCCTCCTGAACTCCAACTTATCACTCGTGAAATGGGTGAGCAGTTTTTTGTAGGTATTACAGTGTCCATTTACTTGGGATTCATAGCATCTTTTCCTTATATTTTCTATGAGTTTTGGAAATTTATTAAGCCAGGACTTTATGATACCGAACGTAAAATAGCTGGAAGGCTAGTAGGCGTGACATCTTTATTGTTTGTTTTGGGTGTTTGTTTTGGGTATTATGTGATAGCGCCATTCGCAATTACGTACTTGGGTAGTTATACAGTAGGTACAGAAGCAATAAATAGTCCGACACTTTCGTCATATGTCAATTATTTGACGATGTTTACTATCCCAACAGGTCTCGCCTTTGAACTACCTATCGTGGTATATTTTCTTGCTAAAGCTGGTATAGTTGGGCCTGAAATAATGCGTAAATTCAGAAGGGAAGCATTTTTAGTTATATTTATTATTGCAGCTATTATAACACCACCTGACGCATTGACACAAATATTAGTCGGGATACCTGTCTTTTTATTATACGAAATTTCCATAGGAATTGCAGCTCGTGTGGTTAAAGAAAAAAATGAACGTTCAAAAAGCACTTAATATGCAGAGAGTATCTTCTAATCTTACTTTGTTTTTAAAATTATTTTTGCCTACTATGTGGATAGTATTTTTCACCACTTTCGGTGTTATGCTATTTATCATTGACGAATATAAACTACCTCTTTTGACTTCAGCTTATTTCAAGTATCCTTACTTATTGTTTTTCTTTATATTTTTCGCACTTCTATACTTCACTTTCATACAATTAAAGCGTGTGGAAATGGACACTGAATATTATTACGTGTCCAACTATATGAAAACGTATCGACTTTTATTTGATGATATTGCATCCGTTGATAAAATTAAGCTCGGGCCAATAATATGGGTGACTTACAAACTGAAAGCAAAAGGTAGTTTT
>JBBRJL010000405.1:0-3464 GCA_038219375.1 Chitinophagales bacterium
GCTTACTTCGATAGGGAGCTCACCCTTAAGAATGCCGATTTCACCCATTTTGGAATCAATCTGTTGAAGCGCATACAACGCTCTCAATTTATCTGCTATACTTTGTTCTTTAACCGCTGGCATATGGATTATTTTAAAAGAATTTTATAGGATTAGTAACAATTTTTGTACAATGGGATGCAAAGGTACTAAATTTATTAATTATCAAGTCATAAAGTAGGTCAATTGTATATTTTTCGCTCTCAAAATGGCCAATATCTGCAATTATGATCTCATTATCTGCATCAAAGTACTCGTGATACTTAAAATCTGACGAAATAAATATATCTGCACCATGTTTTTTGGCTGTGTTTAGTAGGAAGCATCCTGATCCTCCGCACACTGCTACCTTAGTAATGGTGGATTTGCATAGTTCTGTATGTTTGATAGTAGTGAGTTCCATCTTATCTTTAAGATATTCCAAAAAATAATCAGACGACATTGGCTTTTCTAAATGTCCTATCACTCCAGCACCCACAAGGGAATTGCCGTGGAATACATTGGGTTTTGGGAGCAATATAGATGGATCTTTGATACTCAATTTCTCCGCTATTTTGGTATTTACACCATGCGTAAATACATTATCTAGATTAGTATGGATGGCAAATATTGCGATATCATTTTTGATAGCTTTTATGATGGTTCGCTCTATATAATTGGTACCGTTGAGTTTTTTGAGTCCCCTAAATATGATGGGATGATGTGCTACTACAATATTACAATTTAAGGTAATAGCTTCGTCTATCACGGCTTCTAAGGCATCAAGGCATATGAGTACCCCTTTTATTTCCATATCTCCGTGTCCTGTGATCAGGCCAGCATTGTCATAATCTTCTTGCAGATATGGTGGTGCGATACTATGGAGGTAGGTGATGAGTTCATTGAGTTGCATGAGCGACAGTTATCATTTATAAAAAGTGCAAAATTACAACACTAAAACATGAATTTGGGTTTTTGGATGCAAATGTGAAAGTAGATTCATTAAAAAAGAACAAATGAGCGCCATATAAAGTATTTTTCGTCAGAACCAGCATAAATTGATTAGCAACTAAGAAAATTTGTAACTACACAGGTATAACCCCAAAGGGGTGATATATTTATAACCACGGATGATAATCCGGGGTAAAAATGTATATAGCACCTTATTTTGGCGCTATTTTTGCCCGAAAGGTGCAAAATCGTTTTTGTCTGCTTTTGGCATGGACAAAATCACTATAAATCAACATGTACTTGAGTAGTTATGAAAATTTCTAAAAATACTTTAAATACACTTAATGTTTATAAATAGGATATTTATTATTAGACAAACTACTTGACGATAGTGATATCCCCAAATTTATATTGTGTCTTTTGCACAATCACAGGATGCCTAAATTTATACTTTAAGGTAAATATATAAACTCCGGGCTGACAAGAGACAGCTCCATATGTGCCATTCCATGACAGGAGCGGATCGGTGGAATGAAACACTTTATTTCCCCATCTGTCAAAAATCCCAATTTCATATTCTGCATATGCACAATTTGTTTTTGGTTTCCATAGATTGTTTGGTGATGACTCGAGTGATGATATGATATTTGGAATGTGGATATCACAGTTTTCGCACTCGACGACTTCCATGCTGATCTCTCCGAAATCCCCATATTTCGGATGGATCGTTTTAAAGATATACGTTCCTTTATCTTGACTTCTAAATTCTGTCAAGTTTTCTCCCGAAGCACTTTCTATCTTGTAACCTTGCGCTATGAATCCAGCAAAGTCATGGATTTCTTTGTCACAGATGGTAAATGAAGTATCGATTTTTTCTATACATATCTTAGATGATACTTCTATGGAGCCAAGACTACCGAAGCACGCATCTTCATAATAAAATGTGTAGGTGTTGGGCCATTCAACATTAATTTCCTTAACTTCACGTCCTAGTGGATCTTTGATGATGGTATTGGGTTGTACAGGTTTGGGCAATATTAATTTGTCTCCATCGCATACTTCTACATTACGATCATTTTCTCTCGCTTGTGTGGTTTTGACCACTGCTACTTTGTCTAATAAAACGTTATATGAAACATCTTGTACGTATCCTTTATGATTAGCGTACCAATGTACTTTATCAGGTGGAAGAAAGGGGCCAAAAACGATAAACTCTTCTCCACCATTTGCTAGATAACATCCTTCGATTTTATGGTATAGCTTGTCAGGGCCGTAGAAGGTGTCCCGATAACCTATAAAGTCATCTCTCAATATCATACTCAAGGAATCACCTAAGGTGGTGAACTGTAGATCAGTGGTATCTCGAGCAAAAATACATCCATAATGATCTGCTATAGCATAATGTTTATTAGAATGTATATAATAACTAACCTTGTAGGTGCTATCTTTTTGTAGTGGTGATAATAATCGGGATGTATAGTAATTTCTTGTCTCAAATTTTGTGACTGGACTTGTAATTTTTAAATTTGCTCTTAATGAAATAAGTCCTTTCCCATCATAAGGTGAAATTGAATCCAAAGGAATATTGTCTAAATAAGTAACCATTGGATTACAGTCCAAATGAGTATATACGCCGCCTATAGGTCCATAATTATGCCAATCTCGGACGTACCCATTAAAGCTATGGCTTATACGCTCTGTTGGGCACATATCATATTCTTCAAACGATGGGTTACGTACTAGGTTTTGTGAAGACATGGTTTTAAAAGCTAATAGAAATAGAAAGATACATAAAATTTTTACTTTCATAACAATCATTTTAAAAATAGGAAGTCAGCAGGATACTGACTTCCTATGATGTTATAAAATTTTTAAATTTTGATCACTTTATCTACACGCTTGCCTAGCTTGTCGTCAGGCGTGTGTAAGAAATAAAGCCCAGATGGCAGATGAGACATATCCATTTGGTTATTGTTCATTTGTACCGCTTGAATTCTACCTTGACTATCAAATAACCTTGCTGTACTAGGGTCATTTTTGAAGTTTTCAAGGTAAATTACGCCAGAAGTAGGATTTGGATAAATGTTTTTGGTCAAATCTGTGATGCTTCTAAGTTCTAATATACCATCATCTTCAGAGAGATAAGTCACATTCATTTCATCATTTGCGCTACCATTTGCGACTCTTGCAGCAGCATTGCCACTATAAATCTTGAACCTACCAGAAAATTCTTTAGGATGGCAATTTTGATTTCCCCAAACTTTTACTGTAAATCTGAAACAGTCATCGTAAGTATATTTAATAGGGAAAGGATTCGGAATATTGCCACTACCTGTATTGATCGACGGCCCACCAAACGCAAAATAATTGGTTGTCCATCCATTGAAATTGATATTATTCACCTGCTGACCAGATGATGGATAAGTCGTCTCGTTTTTGATAGTAGTCAAATTTGTTCCTAAGCAAAATTCATCTTGAATCAAAGTATATTGAAT
>JBBRJL010000406.1:0-3459 GCA_038219375.1 Chitinophagales bacterium
ATACATTTTATGATGGATCATATTTCAGAAAGCCAAATTCAAACGCATCAGTAATTATCTATGGTGATCGCCACTTTAGTCCAGTATTTGTGGTCGGTGGCTCATATGAAAGATTTGTATATAAAGGGCTATTTATCAAAGCATTATTAGATTATCAACTTTCAGATTTTGGTACCGAAGATATCTTATTTGAATATGTTGGCAACAGGCAAAGTCCTTTTAGGGTCGATGATCAACATTTCGGTTGGCTTAGTCGGATAAATTTTGGCGTGGGTTTTGGTGTTCGATTCCCAAATATTTTTAAACCCAAACTAATCAAGAAATAACAGATCAGCAAAAAAAGTACAAAATATTTAGAAATAATTTTCGTTTATAGAACATCAAAAACAAACTTTATGAAAAACCTTTTGCATTTATTTATTATATTGACTTTCTGTCAGTTGTCATTCGGTCAGAGCAATGTATATTTACTGTACAATCAACTGCCACTTACTGTCAATCCATCATTGACTGGATCAGCTTGTGGTCCTAGAGCTAGCGTTTACTATCAGCAACTAAGTTACGAATTTATTGAGTCTTTAAACTTTAATAGCAAGGGTTTGAATTTTGATATTCCCATCAAATTGAAAAATAATGATAAGATAGGTTTAGGGTACAAATTAGTTCAGGATGTAGCAGGAGAGTCAAAATTTACCAACTTTGGTAATTATCTTTCTGTTGCGTATCACAAATCACTTAGTAAAAACCAAAATAAGCCTCAATATCTTTCCGTAGGTATGGAAGCAGGAATATCAAATGCTTCTTTAGATGGAAGAGGCTTTAGGTGGCCATCACAAATCACTCCAGGTGGCTTTGATCCTACTTTACCAGGGGAAGACATTGATTACAGCATATTGTACTTTGATTTAAACTTGGGTATTGCATGGAGTGGTCACATCAGTGAAAAAATAAAATCTACAGCAGGAATTGCTATCAATCATCTTAATACGCCAAATGTATCTTTTTTGGGTGCTTCAGATGCTAATTTAGCACAACGTTTTGTGGCTCACATCAGCTTAGATATAGCTCTCAATGATAAGTGGAGTATTTTACCTTCTGCTTATTACACCAGCCAGAATCAACAAAATTATTACATCTGTTCTGCTAATATTGGTCATCAGTTGAACAATAAAACAAACATCCAACTAGGTGGTGGATATGCAAAAAATAATCAGCCTTTTATCAATGCTAATATTAATTTCAATAGGTTAAATCTTGGTCTTGCCTATGGTTTTGAAAATATTGCAGGGCTTGATAAGATGGAAGTAGTACTTGGTTATGCCTTTGGCAATTATTTTTGCAAATAGGGTTGGTCATCCAGTATTTAACCTACTTCTTCTTAGCTTTTTTCTTGCCGTATCTTTTATTTGGTTCTGGTGTCAGCTCTATTAAGATTTGTTTGAGATCCATCGTTTTTGTTGCGGTGAGGTCTGTGATTTCTTTATAATCATCTTTGTCTAGAGACCGGACTTTTACTTTTTTACCGATGTATTCCTCTACTGCTGTGAGAAGTCCAACTTCGTCTTTATCGCAAAAAGAATAAGCAAATCCCTTTTTAGTTCCTCTTCCTGTACGGCCTACTCTGTGCACGTATGCTTCGGGGTGATCAGGTAAGTCATAGTTGACTACAAAATCCACATCAGGTATATCAATTCCCCTAGCACTCACATCTGTTGCGATAAGCATCATGGCTTCGCCACTTCTGAAGGCATTCAGCGTTTCCATACGATCTTGCTGCTCCTTGCCGCCGTGCATAAATATTGATTTTACATCCACTCTTTCCATGGCTTTTTGTACACGCTCACATCTCACTTTGGTACGTACAAAGACCAGTATCTTGCTATCGGGATTTTCATTGACCATACGCTCTAGGAAAAAACGTTTATCATCCATATCTACAAATATCACAGAGTGATCTACGTTTTTCGATACAGGGTCTTTGGGCGATACTTGTATTCTGATCGGGTTGGGTGTGAGTGTGTATGCTAGATTTTTTATTTCTTCATCAATAGTGGCAGAAAAAAATAAAGTCTGTCTCTTACGTGGTAGGAACCGTAGTAAATCCTTGATATCCTTTATAAATCCACGCTCAAGCATATGATCAGCTTCGTCTAGGACGAGCAACTCTACACGATTGAGTTTTATAAATCCTTGACTTACAAGATCAAACATACGGCCGGGAGTAGTGATGAGGATATCGATACCTTTTTCTAGCTTGGCTATTTGTGGTCCTTGCTCTACACCACCGAATACCGAAAATGAATTAACCCTAGTGTTTTTGGCAAGTGTTTGAAATACGCCATTTATCTGGATAGCAAGTTCGCGAGTAGGCACCATAACCACACACTTGATACCGTCTTCCCGTTTGGTATTGAGTTTGCTGTGGAGAATGTGGATGATAGGAATGGCAAAAGCTGCAGTTTTTCCTGTTCCTGTCTGAGCTATGGCCAATAGGTCTTCGCCACGAAGGATGTTAGGGATACACTTATACTGAATGTCTGTAGGTTTTTTAAAACCCAGTTTCTCAAGGTTGTGTTTGATTTCATCTACAAAATGATACTGGGAAAAACGCATTGACTAAACATTTAAGAACACAAAGGTAGTACAAAAAAACAACGTTTTATGACAACTTCCTCAATTAGATTCCTAGTATGGTTAACTATTTTGTACATTTACCAATAATTTGCCAACTTAAATCACTTCATGTGAAGCATCCGATAATCATTTCTGACCAATTTTTTGATAGCATTAAGTATAATGAATTAGGTTTGGCTTGTGGGGAATACGACCATTGTACTTATTCGGGTTGTATTTTTAGCCAAGTTGATTTGACATATTCAATCTTCACATCATGTAGATTTGAAAATTGTGATCTCAGCAATGCAAAAATAGATGGGACCGCTTTCAGGCAAGTAGTATTCAAAGATTGTAAGATGCTTGGATTAAGGTTTGATTTGTGTAATGTCTTTTTGTTATCATTTGCATTTGATCATTGTATCTTAAATTTTTCATCTTTTTATCAATTGAAAATCAAAAATACACATTTCAGAAATTGTATGCTGCAAGAAGTAGACTTCTCTGAATGCGATCTTACCAAGTCTTCTTTTGCTGATTCCGATCTTTCGGGAGCAGTTTTTGATAGTACAAATTTAGAACAATCAGACTTTTCTACCGCCATTCATTTTTCGATCATCCCAGAGAAAAATAGGATTCAGAAAGCCAGGTTTTCCAAGCAAAATATGGAAGGTTTGCTCGGACATTATAAGATTATAATTGAATAGGGTAAAATCGGCTCTAGTACATTTCTGACGGATAATGTTTTAGAAATTTCTGTGCAGTTGGTTTTAGCTCGCAGATTTTGTATATGAATGGTTGAGATTAGGATTTCGATCAACATTGGGTTAAAGGCACAAGTTGCAA
>JBBRJL010000407.1:0-3437 GCA_038219375.1 Chitinophagales bacterium
CTAAACTATAAGGTAGGATGTAAAGCGGGCAGGCCGTTCCGGTACGCGGAGCGATTTAGCGGAACTAGTCCGCCTAGGCGGATTGTTTACTTTTTTTGGTAATGCAAAAAAGTATAACTGAACGATCCTGTAAGGTCGAGCATGACAATGCGAGAAGTGAAGGCACCCGAAAGGGACGGGAAGGTCGCGGCTCGAGCGACAAAGCCAGACAATTGATCATACATTAAGTATAAAGGAGATTAGTATATTTTGTCTTAAAACGATGAAGGATAAAACAGCCGCTTTTAAAAATGTATAAATGTTATACACACAGTCAAATTGAAATATAAATTAATAGGATTTAAAATTATCACCGAAACTTGAGTTTATAATTAAAGAAAATACTTTACATTTGTTTCGTTTTGTCTTGTAATGAACCAAAAATCGCATCAAATACCGAACATGTGTTTAAAATGAATATCCAAATAGCATCCTTCAGATTATTTTTCTGGGCAATGATGTCTTCCATTATTCTTTTTTATGCCATTTGGTACACTTTGTCATCCTATCAAGACTTGGTAATCTGGTACCAACAACTCAATCCTGATTTTTATAAAAATGATAAGTGGACAGATATTTTTTTTACATCAGGAGTAAAATTATTTGGTCAAATTTTTACTTGGATATTGGTAGTTCTGTCTTTTGTGTTTTTGTGGATATCTTATAAAGAAAAGAAAATCAATCTAAAGTCATCAATAGAATTTAACCATCTAAAAACTACTACAGAAGGTGTACTTATTTTCATTTTTACGATGCTCAATTGGTACTATTTGCAAGACAAAGCTTCGTACGCTACGGATGAAGTTTTTTCAGCAGTCAATTTTGCAGGCAAACCATTCTTCCAGACGATCAGTCATTATCCACTTCCTAATAATCATATTTTTTATAATGCTATCAATCATTGGTTTGGGTACTTTACAGACGATCTTGTGTTTTCGGGTCGTTTGATATCAGGAATTTTTATAGGTTTTATGATGGTAAGTATACATTCCTTTTCTGCAAGTTTTATCAGGGTTAAGGCAATTAGAATTTTAATCATCCTCCTGCTTCTGACAGTATTTCCTATTATCGGATTTGCGACACAGTCACGTGGGTATAGTTTGCATATGCTGTTGGGTTGGGTCGCTTTTTTACAGCTTTATTTGTATAGTAGTCGTCCTGATGACAAGCATATGATTTTTTACATTGCTGCAAACGCTTTGGGCATGTGGACTATGCCTTCATATCTATATTATTGGGCAGGACTGACGCTTGCTTTTGGTTTTATAATGATAAGTCGTAACAAATTAGATTATCGATTTTTCTTTAGCTCCGTCAAGATCCTTGTATTGGTATTTATATTTTATCTACCTGTAGTAACTTTTTCTGGTTGGTCTTCTATCATAGCCAATAAATACGTAGCATCTGGTCAAGAAGGAATAATTGCTTTTTTGCAAAGCATGTTTTCAGGCGGATATTTCCAAGGATTATTTAGTGACTTTTTTGGTACTGGGCAATATACATGGATTGGTCTTGGAGTTATTTTATTCACATTATTCCTTTCTTGGTTCAATAGGAAGAAAGCTCATTTTGGACCGTATTTTATGAGTCTTATTATCGTATTATTGGTGATGTTTGTTTTACATAGAAAAATGCCTTTCTATAGAAATCTGGTGAGTCACGGCGTCATGATCTGGGTTTTACTTTTATTGACGATTGGAGTAATCATCGATAGTAAGAGAAAACTTTACACGTACATTTTTTCTGCTTGTCTGATCGTGATTTCAGGTTACTTCAGTTATCTGAATCTCAATAAATATCCATTTCACCTTTATTATTATGATGTCAATGGGTTTGGAAATTCATTATCTCAATATGATGTAAGTGGATTCAAAAATAGAAAAGTATTTATTCATGATGAATCATTTTATTGGCACACAGCTGTCCGAAAAGCTACTGATGACATACATCTGGGGGGTATTATTGACATAAATGCTGATGTCATCATCATTGATAGTAGCCGAACAAACTTGATAGATACGTCAAAATGGACTTTACAAGGTGAACTAGGTGAGTCACAAATATGGGGAATTTAAATAACAAATAATTACACAAATAAAGACACTAAGAAAACTTAGAGGGCATAGTAAATACCTAAATTTTCTTAGTTGTAAAAATAAATAACAAGCCAAATTCCATCATCTGTAACAATAGTAGCAAACCACTCCATATTTTGCCCTTACCTTTGTATCATTAAAAACATCATGTATATGAATATTGAAAATTTAATCACAGAAAATAAGGGTACCATCGCAGATGTGCGTACTCCAGGAGAATTTATGGGTGGTAATGTACCTGGGTCAATAAATTTCCCACTGAATGAAGTTGCCAACCGTATGGAAGAGTTGAAAAAACTGAAATCACCACTTATCTTGTGTTGTGCATCTGGAAATAGAAGCGGACAAGCAGAAGGTTATTTAGCTGCCAATGGTATCTCTTGTGTAAATGGCGGATCATGGATGACCGTAAATTATTACAAATCACTTTCTCTCCAACATTAATAAAAATGATTAATACACTTCTCCATAACTGGCACTTTATGCGATGGTTGAGACTAGGATTAGGTCTATTTTTTGTATATCGGGCAATCACAAGTAGTGATAATATCTCAGGGTTTTTTGGTGCATTTCTACTTTTTCAAGCGGCAACCAATACAGGCTGTGGCCCCGCAGGTTGTGCACCACAAAAACTAACTGATAATAATGCTGAATGGAAAGAAGCTGATTTTGAAATCGTAAAGCCAAAATAAGTGGAATCATAAAAGTTTTCTTCATTGAGTCCACTCCGAAAACACCAATTATTTGACAATCAGCCGTTTTTACCCCTTACCCCTTAAAGGGGAACGGTTGATTATCAGATTAATATACATATAAATATCTTATAACTTATAGGTCTAATTACTTTTCGGAGTGGACTCTTCATTTGAATATTTATACCAATAACCCTATTTTCAATTGATGAGGATTCCCTTTTTATAAAGCTTTGAATTAAAGTGATAAACTACATATAATCGTGGGAGAAAATTACATAAAATTCATATCAATAACATGGTATCATATAGCATCGAAATAAGCAAATTAATGTATTGGAGATTGTGCAATGTGGTGATGAAGTGATTTGCTCTGTACTTAAAATTTGCATTTGGAGCTGTCTAAGTATTTGACTTTGAAATCTTTGATTAATAATTTTATGCTCCTAAATAATATACAACTTATTCCACGCATACTTTCAGTGTATAGAAAAGTTATTCTCTGCAATTCTCTAGATTTCAGTACTTTTACGGGGTTTATAAGTTTAGTGTATGAACTGAATAAGCGCCGCTCACAGACCAAATCAGGAATTTTGGCAGATATTTCCAG
>JBBRJL010000408.1:0-3423 GCA_038219375.1 Chitinophagales bacterium
ACGAATAATGGAGCGCTTGCCAATCAATTTATCTTGGTAAATGGGCAAGGACATTTTTTTAACAAATTGCCTGTGGGTCAGTTTAGTTTAGAGTATATAGTCACCGACGAGTGTAATAATACTTCATCTTGTAGGACACCAGTAAAAGTAGTGGACAAATCTACGCCTAGTACGGTTTGTAATCAATTCACAAAAACATCGCTTGACAACAATGGATTTGCACGTGTTTTCGCTTTTACTTTTGACAATGGAAGCACAGACAATTGTGCTATTCTCAATTACAAGGTTAGGAAGATGACAGATATTTGTGGATTTGGAACTGCATTTGGAGATTATGTAGATTTTTGCTGTGCTGAATTGGGAACTAAACAGATGGTAGCCTTTCAGGTGACAGATATTTACGGTAATAAAAATACCTGTATGGTGGAAGTCACCGTAGAAGATAAAATCAAACCTTCGATAACTTGTCCACCCAATATTACACTTGCATGTACAGATTTTTATGATGTCAATCACTTGGATGATTTCGGGAAGGTGGTCACTAAAATGTCAGATAGAAAAAATATTGTAGTAAATAATTTTTATCATAACGGTGTAGTAGGTCAAGATGGCTTAGCGTCTGATAATTGTGCGGTTACTGTAAGTCAGCGATATGAGCTAAATGTCACTTGTTTTACAGGTAATATCAGACGGACATTCGTTGCTACAGATGGTAGCGGAAGGAAGGATTCTTGTGTTCAGGTTATTACTATACTCAATCCCGATCCATTTGACGAAAGCAATATCACTTGGCCGGCACATTATGAAGCAGATGGTTGCAAATCATCACAGACACTGCCTGAGACGACTGGGAAACCTGTATTTACTAATGGTCAATGCGGTACAATCTCTGCTACTTATGAAGATGTACCTTTCTACATTGCTGATGGAGCTTGTCTCAAAATTCTCAGAACTTGGACCGTCGTGGATTGGTGTCAGTTCAGTGGTACGAACTCTGTGGGTAAGTGGGGACCATATATCCAGATCGTTAAACTCCATAATACTGATAAACCAGAATTTACAAGCAGTTGCAGAGATACCACTATTTGTTCTTACGATACAGATTGTCTTATTGGAAATGTTGATTTGACTATGACAGGCATCGATTCGTGTACTGCTGTATCCGATTTGATCTGGTCATATACGGTTGATATAGACCAAAATGGTAGTATAGATTTGAATGGAAGCACTTCGCTTTTCAAACACGATTTGCCTTACGGAAAGCATAAATTGACTTGGAAGTTGAGTGATCAATGTGGTAATTTCTCTACATGCACGCAAGTTGTGACTGTTATAGATTGCAAAAAACCTTCACCATATTGTCTGTCGTCGATTACTTTATCACTTATGCAACCCAATGGTACAATTGAGATATGGGCAAAGGATTTTGATTTAGGAAGTTTTGATAACTGCACAGATACTTCAGATTTATGGTTTACATTTGATGATGCTCTGCCCGTATTTTCCAAAATAAATGAACAACATTATTTCAAAGGTCAAGGCGAATTGTCCACAATAGCGCAGTACAATCTTGGCTTAGCACAAGTATGGATACCTGCCACAAAAAGCTCGGGATTATTGTTCGATTGTGTAGACATTCCTGATGGCGTAAGCCAAGCAATATCTCTACATATGACTGTCACTGATGAAAGCGATAATCATGATTTTTGTCCAGTAGAGTTGATCATTCAAGACAATGCTAACCTTTGCCCGGATTTGATTACAAATGGAAGTGTAAGTGGCCGAGTAGTGACTCAGACTAATAAGGTGCCGCAAGGAGCTCAAATAAGCGTAATTAGTGTGGAGAATACTAAAAATAAAATAGTATCTGATCTAGGTATATACACGTTTGATTCATTGCCTTTGGGTCGTGAATATCAAATAAAGCCATCACTCAACATTAATCAATTAGATGGTGTGACAACTACAGATTTGGTGCTGATACAGAGACATATCCTAGGTATTGCTGCTTTTGATAATCCTTATAAACTTATTGCTTCAGATATTAATTCTAGCAAAAGTGTAAGTGCCATAGATTTAGTAGAACTACGTAAAATGGTCTTGGGTATCAAAGTTAGTTTCCCAAATAATTTACCTTCATGGGTTTTTGTACCAAAAGATTTCGATTTTGAAGCTGGTAATTCACCTTATAATTATGATCAAAGTATAGTCATTGATTCTTTAAAAAATGATATGACCAATCTTGATTTTGTAGCTGTAAAAATAGGTGATGTGAATGGTTCCGCAACAGGTCAAATACACTCAGGTGAAATCTTAGAAAATAGAAATCGAAATATTGAAATCATTGTATCAAAAGAAATAGTGAAAGGCGAACAACTAATAGTCTTGAGAGCAGGCAGTGATATCTCATCAGAAGGATTACAATTATTTATGAAATATCCCCGTGCTCAAAGTATAATGTCTGAACTGGAATCAACTACGCAATTATTTGATGATTCACAAGTGTTTATAAAAGGAGATGATATACGAATGGTGGCTTACGGGCCCTATCAAGAGGATATAAAAGCTGGTGATATCATTCTGAGTCTTAGTGTAAATCATGATAATATTGACTTGTCGTCTCTGATGAAGGATGATGAACGAATGTCAGCAATATTTACTGATCTACAAGGTGTCGGCATTAGATTAGTCATAAATGAAGCTATCCAATCCGGACAAACAAAATTCAGTCTACTGACCAATCCAGTAAGTACTCAATTAGCCTTAAAATACAATAACGCAACACCGCTTGATCAAATGATGCATTATGCCATCATAAATAGTGAAGGAAAAGAGATGATGGCTACTTCAATAAGCTTGGAGAGTGGCTTGCACCATGAACTTATGATACCATTAAATGATCAATTGTTGCCAGGTGTATATTTCATAAAGCTTTCCTTAGGCAACTATACTGAAACATTAAAATTCATTCGAATAAAATAAATGAATTTTTAAATGGATAAGCAAGTTATTCCAAAATACTATTTCATTTCTATAACACTGAGTAATAAACTAAAATCTTTCTATCTTTGTTAATGAATTAACGTAATTCTAATTACTCAAGTAAATTTTATTCTTGAGAAATTTGAAGTAATTTTGTTTCGACAAATAAATTTATTTTTGTTTGTTAATTATCCCCAAAATATATTTAAGTAAAAATATGAAACAAGTAATCATTGTAAGGCACGCCAAATCATCTTGGACAGATTTTGGCCTTTCGGATTTTGAACGACCACTGGACACTAGAGGACTTCGTGACGCACCTTTGATGGCTGAACGTCTCAAGGGTATGGGCTATTCACCACAAATATTATGTTCGAGTAATGCTGTTCGAGCCATAGAGACAGCTCAATATTTTAGTAAGTTAAACAATATTACTTTGGA
>JBBRJL010000409.1:0-3397 GCA_038219375.1 Chitinophagales bacterium
ATCCAAGGTAAGCTCACTAGCAGATCGTATACCGATAAAGACGGTAATACAAAGTACACCACGGAAGTGCTTGTAAATGAGTTTTTTAAGATAGCTAAGTCACCGCGTGAAGTCGAAGCAGCTGTGTAATCTACTATAAAATAGTGAAGCGTTCCAATGTAGGAGTTGGAACGTTTCTTATTTTGTTCATCGGTTGTTTATTTTAGATTGGAATATAGGTGTTTAGTAATTTATAGCTATTTATAAAAGTAAAAGGTTATGGTTTTCGCTACTTTTACATCCATCTGCGCCTATCAACCTCTACTTTCTTTAGGAAGATATCTGAAAGACTTTTGGCAAAACTAAGATTGATGTATGGTATCATTATCCTACCTGATGCAGTGTATAAAGATATATTGCACAATTGGTTTCGAAACTGATAAGGTGACTGATGGAGTTCGATGGCTTGAATCTTAAAAATTGGCAAGACTTCAGCTTTATCGCCAAATACACCACCTTTGATATAGAGTAATTCACCATCATGACCAAAGGTCTTTTTTCTAAAGCCAATATACCTGATAACAATAAAATACAAAAATGCCAGTGTAATGAAAAGTATTTTATCCAATTGATCTATGTAAAAAGCAAGACCGCTGATCATTATAAAAATAAGACTAATGATTATTGCAAACCTGTAAAAATATCTTTTATCAATTTTATGCATCAAAAAGTTCTCAAAATTTACCTTGCCAAAAAGTGTGTGTACAACTTCGGTGATGTGCGACATATTACATCCAGGAATATTAATATTTTGTTTTGAAGTAAGCTCGGCACTTGATGCTTGATTCAGATATAGATTTTTGAAACCGACCATTCTTTTGAGTAGGTTGTCAGACCATGAAATGTGTTGGATTTTATGATCAAATGCTGATATCTCCTTTTTGGTAAACAAACCACTGATAACTTTAAATCCACGGGTAGATCTCAAAAACTGAAGATCATAATGTTGTACCACTGTTCTGACCATCGATATTAAAATAGAAATGATCAAAAACATAGCTAGGATAAAAGCGACAAATGAAAAACCGAGTTCAACATCAGGTATTTCCTCAGAATATTCGTCTACATTGACGCCTACTTCTTGTAAATTTTGGTAGATCCAGAAAAAAAACAAAAAGATAAGTCCACCTGATTTTAGGTGATTTTCTGTGATTCCCACTTTTAGTAACTCGTTGGTAGAAAGTGACATGATCGGTTTGTAGACAATTGTTGAGTCTTCATTCACATCACTAACTGAAGTATCATCTGAGGGTAAATACGCTTTTTTTTCTGCCATCACAAGATCTCGAAGTGCGTAAGCTTTGTCGGTTTGGAGAGCATGAAATTCAAATTCATTTTTCTCTGATCCAGCTGTATCAACTTTCAGTCGAAGGACAGAAAAAAACTTGTGAATGATATTCTGTTCGAAATTAATAGTTTGAATTTTAGCAAATGGGATAGACATTTTTTTCTTATTAAATATCCCCGTGTGTAATACTAATTCTCCATCTTGAATGATAAAAAATGTTTTAAAAAAATTGATAACAGAATAGATCATCGATAACACTGCAATAGCAATAATAGTATAAAAAATATAACTTGTTTTACTCTTACTGCCCCCGAGCAAAACCACGATCACAAATGGTAACAACTGTCGGAATAAGACATTAATTGTCTTAAACAAAATCATCAGAATAGCAACATATGACTGTCTATTGGGTACCGTAAAGTCAAATTCACTCTTCTTCATCTTGGGCAACCTGATTGGTGATGAATTGCTTTAGTTTGGCTGCGGTGTCTTGTGACAAACCCGGAATATTCAGATCACTAGAACTACCACCCGCTGTAAAAAGGGACAATTCTGACAATCCGAAATACCTATCTATCGGTCCTTGGTTGATCTCACAATGTTGGACACGGTTGAATGGGACAATTATAGTGGACCTAAATAACATACCCGATTTATACACTACATCTCTCTGACGAAGTGCGTAACCTTCATAAAAATAGGATTTGTAGGATAAAAAGATGAAAAATAAAGTTACCAAAACCCAAGATCCAAGCACAATCCATATCAGTGGAAAAGCAAATAGTTCCTCTACAAAAATCCCAATCCCGATATAAATTATTATTGCCACCAAAAAAAAGAAAGCTGTAAAATAGATACTAACTTTCTGATAATTAAGCTCCAATGATTCAAACACAATATCGTCGATGCTAGGTAGAAGTTGGGTGGGAAGCTGTTGGTTTTCGAATTCCATGAGGTGATTATACGTTTTGAATACAAATTCACTAGGTAAATGACAAATACCTCTAAAAAGTTCAACACACCATAAATAAACAGACAATTATTACTTATTCTATTATATTCTGGTAGAACCTAAAAATCACCATAATACACCTGAAAACAAGGCAACTGCAAGTCATTGCGCCAAAGATCTACCACTTGATTTCTATCGTCAAGAACTAATTCCACAAAGTATTTGCCTTCAATATGTGTCTCAAAGATTTCACGTTTTACAATGGCATCTTTCCTGAAATCCCCTGCTGCCCTCATGAGCAATAACTCATATTCCACACCGTGACGCTCCAACCAAGCCACTGTCTGTGGCTTGAAAGTATCTTCTCTTCCTGACGCAAGAATGATCTTATAGCCAAGCTGATGGTAATTTCGGACCATATTGACTACAGGCATATTAGGAAGATCCTGATCACACTTTGATGCGTCAAAAGGACTACGACCATTCATTAATGCAAGTGTTCCGTCAAGGTCACAGATGATGGCTTTGGGTAGGGATGAATCTTGGTGGCGATAAGACGGATGTCTCTTATCGTACTTTGAAATTTCACTACTTTCTTTGGCAATATGCTGACGATACATTTTTTGGATGACATCTTCGCCTACTTTTTTATCTCTTATTTTATCTCTTTCTAGACAATCTTCAAGGGAAGTATTCATATCTTTGATAGATACCTGTACCTGATCACAGATTTAAGCGAAAAAGTTCAATTAAAATTCAAAAAGTAGATTTTAAGAAAAAACTATTGACCTTTAATAATAGAAATAGTTTGAAGGGCATCATTTTTTATAAGAGTTACGTCCTCTTTACTATTGAAGAAAATACCATTATATGATGGATCAACAATGAATATTTGTCTTTTAATATCATACAAACCTAACTTTCTATCAATTTCTACTAGCAAATAGTCGCCATGTATCTCATAAATATCGTCAAACAAAGCTTCTGTGTATTGCAAATTTGGCCGATGCAGACCATATTTTGTTGCAATTTTGTAGATTACAACTCCATGATCGTCTTGATGTTTGATATTTTTAAAAAAGTATGCAGTATCTACCCCATTTCTAAATATCTCATTT
>JBBRJL010000410.1:0-3383 GCA_038219375.1 Chitinophagales bacterium
TATGCTGCAGAACGGTTATACATAAGCCTGAGTTTTGACGTATTGACTAGTCAGACAGTAGATTTCATACCTAATCCAGGTGCGATAGAACTTGGAGCATATTATATTATTTACAAAGCACACACTCCTAAATTAAAACCAGTTATATTTTGTCCACGACTATAAATATCATTTAATTATAAATAAAATTTTATCGACATGATGAAAAACATATTTTTATTCCTCATTTTCACTCTCTTAGGGTTAGGTACTCATGCGCAGGACCCAATATATTATAAGGACAAAAACCTACCTTGTGTGGAGCGAAAATTTTACGCCTACATTCACATAGCCTTAGATTCATTACAAAAAACAAATATCACACAGTCTAAATTAGATGCTATTTTTAAGGAAGTAAATGATGCTTTCGCACCTATTTGTATTTCCTTTGATTATTGTAAGATAGATACCATACTCGACTATTCCTTTGATGCTATCCAAGATGATGTTGAAGTGGCGCTTGTGACTTCCAGGTTTCAAAAAAAACGAAGAATAAATATTTATTTTTCAGAATCCGTTTTAGATATGCAAACTAATTCATATTCGGTACACAATAGTATTACTCTGAGTGATGATTGTGTCATCATCGTGCCGAAATCAGGTAAAGGTCTTATACATGAATTAGGTCATACATTCGGGCTTTATCATACATTTGAAAGAAAATTTGGAATCGAACTCGTAAATCAATCCAATTGCTCGACGGCAGGTGACTTTGTTTGTGATACCCCTGCGGATAGCAATGTTCCACCCAACGGTAATTGTTATTTTAGGAATGATTTCACAGACTCCAATGGTGATTACTATCGGACAGAAATAGGAAATTATATGACACACCATTTTTGCGCTCATTGTTTTTTCACGAGAGAACAATATCAAATTATGGCGAATAATTTTTTAACATCAACATTCAAAATGTGGTAATTATGGAAAATACAAAAAATATTTTAAGACTTTTATCTTTTATCTTAACTTTTTCCTATCAATTGTCAAATGCTCAAATTGCGAGTGACACTGTAGGTTGCGTGCCACTTTTAGTCAAATTCACCAGCCCTGACCAAAGTTTGACCAACCCTATATGGGACTTTAAAGATGGTGCTTCATCTGACAAATTAAATTCAAGTCACGTATTCAGTGTTGCAGGTACATATCTAGCTATACTGAAAAACAATAATGACATTATAGCCGAAGTTAAGATCGTAATCCTTCCTGCACTTATACCGCAGATTACGATAGACACGAATCAAGGTTGTGCTCCCATAACCATTAGATTTAATGACAATACAGTAATTCCACCCAACATACAAGTGACTGGGTATTTATGGGATTTTGGTGATGGAGCTGGTTCTGATGTCAAAAACCCTTCGCACACCTATTTTGATATTTCTTCCTATGATGTCACGCTTAATCTTACAACTAATATTCCGCAATGTAATACTTCAAAAACATATGAAGATCTAATAACGATTAATGAAAAACAAAATATAGGTTTTAAAATTGACTCTGTCTCTCCATCCTGTATTTTACCCACATCCATATTTGTGACATATACAGGAATTATTGATCCAAGCTATACCTACTCCTGGAAGGTAAATGATGATTTGGTTTCTTCTTTAGTTCAACCTTTGCCTTTTGTCGTCAATCGAGAAGGACGACACCGGATAGAGCTCCAAGTTGATAATAATATTGGTTGTAATTCCAAAATTGCACAAAGCACTATAATTACTTTTAGCCCTATTATCAATTTTGCATTTAGAGATACGATTTGCCATAACAAAATGATACCCTTCATTACCTTTAGTAATGCTGCGGAACATTTCTGGAATTTTGGTAGTAACGCTATGCCTATGACATCTAATGAAAAATCACCTTTAAATATTACATTCCTGACAGAAGGCATTCACGAGATTAATCTTAGAATGACGACTTCAGCTGGTTGTATAAAAGATACCGTTTTTAACATTTTTACAGAAATAGTGGACGCATCTTTTTCTGTTGAACCTGAAGCGATATGTAAGTTGCCGGCTGAGTTTATTTATATTGCAGACAATCCAAACCATAAAAAATATGAGTGGAATGGTACCATAGGTGGATCTACTATCTCTGTCACCAATACCGGAATCGAAAGGGATACCTTTTATTACAATACTAAAGACACTGCTATAATGAAGCTCATAGTAGAATCTGTAAATGGTTGTATTGCAATTAAGGAAAAGAAAAACTTCATCCAATTGCCAAATGCACAGTTTGAAATTACTGCCTTTGAAGGTGAAGCGCCTTTCACATTATTTGTAAAAGATTATTCTGAGTCTATATCGCCCATCATTAAATGGATCTATGACTGGGGAGACGGCACTTCTACAGAATATAATCCAAGTAACATTGCGGGCGCTAATCACACATATGAAACGCCTGGTAAATATTATGTAAACCTTACCATAATAAACGATTTGGGCTGTGCCGATTATCATTATGGAGCCTGGATAGAAGTCCATGAAATACCCGAAGAACTTGATCCCCCAGTCTGTGAAGGAGGAGGATTAGGTGGCAGCCAAGGTATTATTTGTATTAATGATACATTTAATTTTAAGGTGATTAATGTACCTAGACAGATTGATGCAGTCCACATTAACTTGGGAAATACAGTATCACATTGTGAATCCATATTTGGTGCAAGTGGAATTTTCAGAGATGATCCTGGTTTTTATAACATTGGTTTAAGTTTAGAAAATGGTGGGCGCTTTTATGACTATTCAACGCAATTTATAAACATACAAGGAGCCAAAGCTGTGATAGACTATCAGGTAAGTTGTTTAGATAAATACAATGTATTTTTTGAAAATAAAAGTAAAAATGCAACAAAAGTAAGTTGGGTAATACTCGGTGATACCATACATCAAGACACATTTCACTATAGATTCCCTGATAAAGGTGACTATGAGGTAATATTGATTGCTGTAAATGAATTGGAAGATTGCGCACCTGACCTTGATACCGTAACTATTATGCTTAGAGATCTCAAGGCAGCCATAATCAATGATAAATATTGGTGCAAAGGCATTAATAATAAACTGATAAGTACACCATCAGAAGATAAAGTCGTAGGTTGTAAAATGGGTTATCTCTGGAGTTTCCCGAAAGAGCTAGAAATGGGTAATATTATTTCTGACAAAGATACCGTTATTACAAAGCTGCCTGTCGGAAACCATAAAATAAGTCTTGAAGTAAGAGATGTAAACGGTTGTAGAGATACGGCTTATACAGAGGTTATCATTAAGGAATTACAAGCAGATTTCACCCTTGACCGACCTGTATTTTGTAGACCAATCCTTGCAAATTTTACAGAC
>JBBRJL010000411.1:0-3383 GCA_038219375.1 Chitinophagales bacterium
GATGTTTATTAGGGGTTAGCGGATCTTTTTTTCTGTGGGAAGCTAGAAGTTTGGACAAATACCATCGTATCGATGACGATACGAAGATCAGGTAATGATTGGAGAATATAATCGGGACCCAATGTTTCTTATGGAACATTGGGTCTTGTCTTTCTGTGGGAAGCTAGAAGCTTTAACAAATGCCATCGTAACGAAGGCGCTACGATAATCGTCGCAACTTTGACCCGATGTTTATTAGGGGTTAGCGGATCTTTTTTTCTGTGGAGAGCTGGAAGCTTGGACAAATGCCATAGTAGCGAAGACGCTACGATGATCTACCTATGATCGACGTGATCGGGTGATAGCGTTAGGCTGTCCGTTACTAAACCACCATTAGCTGAAAGTTACATTTTTACGATGTACTGATAGCTAACTGGTTGTGGGCTTTTCTTATCTACTGGTTTAGTAGGTTTCAGGATAATCGTATAATTAATCTGCATATTCTGTCCAACAGAAGGTGCAGACTCAGTTATTTGAATTGGCGCAATTTGAGCTGACTTGATCTGATTTAAACGGAAGTGGATTCGGATGTTTTTGTGGAAGGTCACTTTGAAGCCTCGTGGTGTTTTAGGTACAATAAACTTCAGTAACTTTACTACTCTCATGGCCTCATCATTACAAACTTCGTCCAAGCCACCAATGACTTTTACATCTGTGACATCGCCTTTATGGTTAATTTCATATCTGATACTTACATCGCCTTCGATATTATTTATTCGAGCCAACTCGGGATAAACTAGGTGTGTATTGACAAAGTCCTTCATAGCTTTTTCGCCACCATTGAAATATGGTTGTTTTATAAAACTATCTTCTTTTCTTTCTTTTTTCATTTCCTACCCTTTAAAATATACTCTATAAATCACGTCTGCATAGTCGTCTGATATCAGCATCGACCCATCAGGCAATATTTCCAGATCAACTGGTCTTCCCCATACATCATCCGTATTTGTGTCAAGCCAGCCAGTGATAAATGGTTTTATATCTTTTACAGATCCGTCGTCATTTAGTGTTGCTAATACAATGTCGTAACCACTTTTTTTACTCCTATTCCATGATCCATGTCTTGCAATGAATATTTGATTTTTGTAGTATGAAGGAAATTGATCTCCCGTATAAAAAGTCATACCCAGAGGTGCTGTATGTGGACCAAGTTTAGCTACTGGTGGAGTAAAATCTTCACACTTTTTCAATTTACCAAATTCGGGATCAGGCGTATCTCCTTGATGACAATAGGGAAAACCAAAGTGCATTCTGTCCATTGGAGCTCGATTTAGCTCACACTCTGGTACATCGTCACCCATCATATCACGACCATTATCTGTAAAATAGAGTTGTTTTGTCATCGGATGCCAATCGAAACCAACCGAATTCCTAATACCTGATTGCACCACTTCCATACCTGTGCCATCGGGATTTATTCTGGTCATACTTGCATAAATAGGATCTTTTGATTCACAAATATTGCACGGTGCACCTACCGGTACATACAATTTGCCGTCAGGGCCAAAGGCAATATACTTCCATCCATGATGTTTGTCCGTCGGATATTGATCATAAACTACTGAAGGAGTACCTGGATTATCAAGTTTGGATTCGATATCGGTAATTTTCAGGATACGATTGACTTCAGCGATGTAAAGGTCTCCATCTTTAATAGCTACGCCATTTGGCATGTTACCACCTTTAAAAATAGTATATCGTTTGTCCACTTTGTAGTCACCATCCATGTCCTTGAGCGCATATACATTACCTTCTGATCTTGTGCTGACGAATAAAGTGCCATTGGGCGAATAACAAAGTGATCTTGCATTGACAATACTATCGGCAAACACAGATATCTCAAATCCTTCAGGTAGCTTTAGTTGGTCCAAAGGTAGGTCGCCTTTATAGTCTTTGGATAAGATACTGATAGGTGGATTGACATTAAATTTATATTTTGCCACAAGCAAGATGATGGCCAAAATTGCCAGAATAACTAATAAGATCTTTATATATTTCATTACGTCCTTTTATTAGGTTATTTTTATCTTGAAGTTGGAAGTAGAACCAAACATCAATAATACAAACCAAAGGTAGTACTTTTGGAGGTCAAAATTCAAACTTTCAAAATATTTTGGAATATCTTTGGTCTGAAGATCGATGGATAATAGTCCTGAAGCCACAGACTTCGGACAACTGGACTGCGAGATAGTCATACAACGCTCTCAGCTTTCTATTATCTACCTATTATTTTCCACAATTTGTGTCATAATCTGCCATTACGGCGTTGGTCGCTTCTTCAAGCTTTTGACCACTTAACCTTCCTTGGTCTTTGAATCCTTTTAGCCCTTTGTCGGGCTTGATTTTATATTTGCCTGTTTCGTGTTTGTTGACTACAAATTCACAATCCTTAAAGAAGTTTTTGAAGCTTGTGTCTTCAATAGATTTGGGTTTTTCGAGATCTCTCATCACTAGAATGTCATAGGTTGCTTTAGCATCATCAATATATTTCTGAATTTTTGCTTCGTCTTCGTAATCTTCATCACTTATGGTAGGTGGAAAGTAAAATTTAAGTAGCGATATCTTACCGTCTTTAATTACTTCAGCAAAAAACTCCGTATTTTTTTCATCTTTGAATTTTCCGAACGTTGACTTCAGTTTATTGTCTTCCTTTTCTCCTTTGACGTAATATGAAACATGGACGAATCTTTTACCAGCGTAGCCGTATTCTATGATGTCGCCAGCGATGATCACTGTTTTTTGTTCTCTTTTTATACGTGAATTACCCAAGAGGGACTTGTCAAATGTTCTAACATTTTCCTGATATGCCCAGGGGAACGTGTGGTCTTCTACTTCGATGATTCCTTCCTTCCTAGTACCATCTAATGCGATGGTATATCCTTCGTATTGGTTGGGTTTCAAACTCTTTTGAGCAATCATTTGTGCTGAAAGGGATAGGATAAAGATGAGTGACAAGACTTTATTCATTTTATTGATTTTCGTGTTTTACAATGATTTATTTAGATCTCTAATTTGACTTTTTTTCTTGCTCGCCATTAATATTTTTACCCTTTCGATTATCTAATATTGGATTGGGACGAGGCGCCGTTTCCATGACTTGGGTTGCAATCTTATTTACGAGGTTCCAATGTTTCTTATCCCAAACATAACCTACATAACTGCCATCAGACACATAAGTTTGGCCTTGGCCGGGTATCCTACTCATTTTAGGTATCAAATTGTCAAAGACGATCATTTCCATTCCTGAATTATAATTGACCGTCATGTAACCATCCGCAGCATACATAAATAGGAGTCTATTGAAAAAAACATCTGATTCTTTATTTTCAGATTTTCTAAATACA
>JBBRJL010000412.1:0-3379 GCA_038219375.1 Chitinophagales bacterium
ATTAATTTTGTATGAATGTCGTTTACACGACTAAAAGATAGATGTATTTTTATTTGGAAAGTTTATTTTTAATGATAAATATCTTATTGTTTAACGGATGCAGATTTCATGATGATATGCCATGATTTTTCTCACTATAATTTCGTATTTTTGATCATAAACGTTGGTATTTATGACTTTTATCTTAAGGTTGATATTATTACTTTTTGAAATTATTAACGGTTAAATTTGGTTTTTTATTTTTCAGGTAAAACTTAATTAGACTTAAAAACACTATTCTAATATAGTTAAGTCGCCATATTTAACATAAATAGTATTGCATACTTTATATTTTAATTCATAGACAAAAACGCCATTTAGGATTTTGGGGTGATTTATATTTTGTAAATCCAAATCATTGTTTTTTAAAATTATATTTCCCCATCTATCATATAGTGTGAGTGAGACTATTTCTAAATCTTCACCTCCATTTATGGCGCATTTTAAATCAAAAGCATCGCTTCTTTTGATCGTAATATTTGAACAAATTATAGTTGGATTACATTCTTTTACAATAAAAGTGGTTTCTTTTATGAGTTTGTCACATCCTTTGACATACGTTTTAATATTGTGAAGGCCTACTTTATCAAAACACTTTTCTTTTAAAAGAATTTCACCTTCGCTAACGTGGTAAATAGGTATAGCATTAAGTATGGTATCTAAAGAATGACAATATCCTATTTCGACGGTTGTGTCCATTTGTGAATATTTAGGAATCTTATACAATCCTAAAGCATCCAAATGAATGGAATTACTAAAGTTAATATCTTTGTATTCTACACTATCGGTGGCTGGTGTATTAAAATTGCCAATGGTCAAATATTGAGATCCAACTATATTGTCCACACATGCAGCATGTCTTTTCCAGTTAGGATATGAGCCTATCCAATCTATAAAATTTATTTGTGGTATAATGTTACTAGCATAACCATCAAATCGAGCTATTGTGTCTTCTGTGAAATAAATACCAAGACTATTTGTTCGATTAATTGGATTAGACAATACATAAGCTTCAAAATAGTAAGAGACATCCATAAGTGGCTCGATGAGTGTTCCCATCATATATTCTCTAAAAATGGTATCGCTTCTCAATCTAAATGGAAAGGATATGTTTATCCCGCTCACACCTTGCCCATCATAAGGTGGTTGGGTGTATTCAAATGTGGTATTTTCCATTTTGTAAAACCCACATTGATGGTAAAAATCTGGAGAGTTGCCTTTACTGTACCAATGGGTACAATATTGAATTTGTCCCCAATTACTAGGACAAATATTATACTCTTCAAAAGATGGATTTAAAATATAGTTTTGTGCCTTAGCTGTCAAGCCAAAGCACAAAACCATAAATGCTATATATAACTTTTTATCCATTAATTAATATTGCAAAAGCATTTTTTTATTGACACGGCCATATTCATCAATGATAATTATTATAGGAAACTGAATAGGAATATTTGATAATGAAACATGATCTGAAGCAATATCATATTTACTAGAATGTAACCTGCCTACTCTATCCATTATGTGAATTTCTCTTATTTTGGAATCTTTTGTCCTCACTTCTATATTTCCTGAGCCATCATTTTCTATATTTGCTTGTAAAGGTGCCAGTCCCAATTCTTGCTCTTGATTGGTATTGAGTATCCTACAAAACATACAAGTATTAGTCAATCCGAAATAAGCTTCATCCTGATATTGACCGCAGATGCTCTTAACTTTTACCACTACTTTGTAGCACGCATCAGGGTCAATCAATGATTGCCAATTAGGTATGTTAAGAAAACTATAATTGATCGATTGAATGCCTTGATAAGGAATTGTTTGAGTGTGAACAAGGCTTACAGTTTCAATAGGATCAGTACAATCAACTTCATACAATTCTACAGTATATTCTTGTATTCCATTGCCTACTGTAGCAATTCTTACACCTGCTGACGCTGGGCCTAATTCAGGACCAGGGGAACTTCCATCTGTCAATAAGACACCATCAATGTCAGGATCACCATTTAAAGTCTCAATTGTTTGACTTGCAGTAAAGGCAATTTCTACATCTACGTCACTAGTTGCATCTTCTAGCACGTAATAAAAGGAAGACGTGCCTGTACCAGTAATATTTCCATCTTTGTCACAGCATTGATAAGTAAGTGTCATCTTATATGTTCCATTTGATTTCAAAATATCTCTATGACTTGATAATGAGAAATACTTATTATTTCCGCAATCTTCACAAGGCGTAAGTCTATTTGTACCTGTAAAAACAGATGATTGGCTTTCCAAAGGCCTAATAATTTCTGTTGTATTATCCATTGCAACTTCACCCAGATTAAATGAAAGGTTACAAATGTTATCGGGGATACAAACATTAAAAAGTGGGGTGCGTTTACGAAACCATGAAGTAGAAGGATCGGTCGGGTGAAATGTAAGAGCAAATTGCTCGTTTTGATTTTTATAACAGTAGTTTAACTTGGCAGGATTACTAAATGAAGTACCTGCTGGGTCGAAGCAAGTTTTTGTGTTACCTGCACCATCCCAAATATCACTACAATAAGAAATACAAACTGGATTCCAATTACATTGTGCTCCTAAATATGTACATCCGCAGAGAAAGATAATTATTACAAATAAACGATTTTTCATGTTTAAAATTTTCTTGGCTGTTCAGCAGGACCCACTGTTTGACCAATAAGGTCGGATTTTTTTTAAAAATTACTAAATGTCTGAACCGCACAATTCATTAAAATTGGCGTGACTACAATATTTAAATCTAAGTTCCATCTTACACAATTCAAAAAAGAAATCCTACCTTTGTCTCTCCGTTCACGCGGTACGGGAGCTTACTCCATTTTTGACGAAATGGGCCAAAGTAGGCTCTTTTTTATTTTGTATGGTTGTGGAATAGAAAAATAAAAAATGCTGTAAGGCACTGTCTCCTGAGACAGATCTTCCTTTGGGTTTTTGTTTTGATATACTTTTTTTGTTATATAATTTTAAAGGTTAAGAAATCTTTTTTTGTACGTGTTCCTATTGAAAACATATATATAATAACTATAGCACTTTTGTAAAGGCATATATTTATTAGTTCAAATACTGCATGTACGACACACACAGCCTGAATCTTTTAAATGACATCATGCTTATCAGAAAAGACTGTTTCTAGATGTTGTGATACTGACCTTCTACCATTATCAATAAAAGATAAATATCAAAACTTACAACAGAAAACTGATTCTCCCGAATCATCTTTCCCGAAAGCTTTTCCTTTTTGTTTTAAAAGTACATTTACTAAACATTTTAATAAAAAAATACTTAAAAAAACGCCCAACTTATTTCTCAACAGGTA
>JBBRJL010000413.1:0-3378 GCA_038219375.1 Chitinophagales bacterium
GGTGGATAATGGCTATGTTGAAGGTGATACAATTCCGATATATTACGATCCAATGTTAGCAAAACTCACCGTTCATGCATCCACTCGGAATGGCGCAATTGAGAAAATGCTTTCTGCTATTCAGCAATATGACATAAAGGGCATCGCTTCTACCTTGGATTTTGGCGCATATGTGATGAAACATCCTGATTTTGTAACAGGTAAGTTTGATACAAATTTTGTATCCAAAAATTGGAATCCCGAACAAATAAATATTAATCTTGCTGCAGAAGCTGAAGTAGCCGCTTGTTTGGCGCAATACTTACTTTCGAATGCAGATGCAAAGTTAGTAGTACCAACAGTTAATGTGTAAATCTGTGATTGTGTGATCTAGCAAATCAATAATTCAATAATTTACCAATTCAGACTACGCTTTCATGTACATAACTTCCTTCACTGCCTTGATTATTTTGGCAGGTGTAGGCAAATATTCATCCAAAAATGTTGGGGCATATGGTAAAGATGTATCTGCTGAATTTACTCGTGTCACAGGTGCGTCAAGGTAGTCAAAAGCATGTTTTTGGATAACATAAGCAATTTCTGATGAGACCCCTGCAAATGGCCATGCTTCATCTACAACTACCAATCTATTCGTTTTTTTGACCGATTCGACAATTGTTTTGTGGTCTAACGGTCTGATCGTCCTTAGGTCTATAACTTCTGCAGATATTCCTTGTTTTTCTAGCTCAATAGCTGCTTCTTTTACTACTTCTACCATTTTATTATAGGAAACAATGGTCACATCCTTTCCTTCTCTTCGGATTGCGGCTTTACCTATCGGCACTAGATAATCTCCATCAGGCACTTCACCTTTCAGGCCATAAAATGACTCTGACTCCATCATACATATAGGATCATTGTCTCTAATAGCTGACTTTAACAATCCTTTGGCATCTGCAGGATCAATACATGAAATCACCTTTATACCAGGAATATTGGCCATCCAACTTTCAAATGTTTGTGAGTGTTGTTGTGCCAACTGACCCGCTGAACCTGAAGGTCCTCTAAAAACGATAGGACACATAAATTGACTTGCAGATTGAGATAATGTTTTTGCTGCATTATTTACTATCTGATCAAAAGCTAAGACTGCAAAATTCCATGTCATAAACTCTATGATAGGTCTCAAACCATTCATGGCGGCACCGACTCCTATCCCTGCAAAACCCAACTCAGCTATCGGAGTATCAATCACACGTTTAGGTCCGAACTCGTCAAGCATACCTTTGCTCACTTTATATGCACCATTATACTCAGCTACTTCTTCTCCCATCAAAAAGACATTTTCGTCTCTTCTCATTTCTTCGGACATTGCTTCGCCGAGCGCATCCCTTAAGGTCAATATTCTAGACATAATATATTAAGTATTATCTTTTTTATTAAAAACAGCACAAAAATAGTAAAATTTCATTCTTATACCCAAAGAACGAAGAGAGTATGTTAAAAATTATTCTCAGATGCCCTCAAGATTTACTAAAAATTTGTTTCCATTGACCTAAAAAGTAAAAGTAACACAAACCAATTTGAGTTTTTTTAGGTTTTTAACAAAACTATAACCAAATCAAACTATATCATAGACAACATTGAAATGCACTCAGTGTTTAAAAACTATGAAAATAGTAGTAACCATCCTAAGCATATTTCTCGTTTTGTCTATCCAAAAGGTACAAGGTCAAGATCTCAGAGAATTTGAAACGTTCGAAGCCTTGTCCTCTGCCTTGTTTAAGAATAATGACACTACTTATGTGGTCAATTTTTGGGCGACGTGGTGCGCACCTTGCGTCAAGGAACTACCCTACTTCGAAGCATTCAATAAAAAATATGCAAATCAAAAGATCAAAGTCATCTTGGTAAGTCTTGATTTTAAGAAACAAATAAAGTCCCACTTGATACCCTTTGTCAAAAGAAATAATATTTCTTCCCAAGTAGTAGTCATGAATGATAAGAAATATGACAAGTGGCTTCCTAAAGTTGATCGAGAGTGGTCAGGATCTATACCCGCCACATACTTGATTCATGGTGACGAAAAGTTATTTGCCGAAAGAGAATTCGAAGATTTGGCAGAATTAGAAAATTTCATTTTTTCATTTAATAAACATAAATAATTGTATATGAATTTATTATTTCAAATTTTATTCTCCATCTCAATGCTTACGTATGGAGTAACAAATGTGCCTACTTCTGGATTTCAACCAGGTGACAAAGCATCTGATTTTAGTTTAAAGTCTGTGGATGGGAAAAGTTACTCATTGTCAAGCTTTAAAGATGCTAAGGGTTTTATCGTTGTTTTTACATGTAACTCATGCCCATTTGCGGTTATGTATGAAGACAGAATCATCGAATTGTCAAAAAAATACCACAAAAAAGGATATCAAGTGATTGCTATCAATCCTAATGACCCGGATGTAAAACCTGATGACAGCTATGACAACATGAAGGTCCGTGCAAAAGATAAGAATTTTGACTTCCCCTACTTATTTGATGAAGGTCAAAAAGTCTATCCTGCTTATGGCGCTACCAAAACGCCGCATGTATTCTTACTTGATAAAAATCACATCATAAAATATATTGGAGCGATAGACGATAATGCAGAAGATGCGTCTGAAGTAGAAGAAAAATACCTTGAGAATGCCATTGCAGCACTTGAAAAAGGTAATGACCCAATACCAGCAATTACCAAAGCTATCGGATGCTCTATAAAGGTTAAAAAGTAAGTTATACCGCATTTTCTTTCTTGAATTTGATAATGCTTTTTTGAGGTCTTTCTAAAGTCTATTGTTTTGATATATAGTCGATCGAAGCTTTACGTTAGAAGGACTTTTTCTATTTGTGTAAACCAGTGTTCTATTTATTTTGAGATATTCCTGCCTTCTTGCAATCGAAGATTACAAGGCCAATATATTGTAGTTGTCCACTTGCAACCAAAGATTACAAGGACAATATAATGCAGTAGTTTGTTATACCTACAATGGGATTCCAAATTCATTTGGAAAATTTGGGTATCTAGTATCTAAAGAGTCGTATCAACTCAGGAAAGATGCCTGATGATACCGCATAGTAGCTAGGAAGCTACAACGAACGGACAGTGTACATTTGTTTGTCTTAGCGTCCCGCTAAGATACGACATCTCAAGGCTTCTAGCCTGACTCACAGTGTCATTATGTTCTTTATTCATCCTTAGTAATCACTCAGGCATGGATGCCTGATGATACTGCATCGTAGCGGGGACGCTACAACGAACGGACAATCATACATTTGTTTGTTTTAGCGTCCCGCTAAGTTACGATATCTCAAGGCTTCTAGCCTGACTCACAGTGTCATTATGTTCTTTATTCATCC
>JBBRJL010000414.1:0-3377 GCA_038219375.1 Chitinophagales bacterium
CCAACATTTTATGTTTTTGAGTCAATTAATCTATGAATTGATCAATATTTCTAATAAATTATTATCAAACAAATAGTTGATATTATTGAATAAATGATCAATTTTGCACAAATATTAAGTATGATATCTAAAAAAAAGCAAATACAGTTAGATGCTATCGATTCGAAGATACTTTCTATCCTTGCCACTGACGCCAAAATGTCTTATGCGGAAATAGGTAAAAAACTTTTTGTTTCGGCAGGTACCATCCACGTCAGAATCAAAAAACTTACGGAAGCAAACCTGATCAAAGGCATCCGTGCGGATCTCAATTATGATGCACTTGGTTTTGACATTGTTGCTTTCCTAGGCATCTATTTGGAGAAATCCCACATGTATGACAGTGTGAAAGCTGAGATGAAAAAGATTCCCGAAGTAGTCGATGCCCATTATACCACGGGCAATTATTCTATTTTTGCGAAGATAATATGCAGAGATACAGACCACCTGCGTGAAGTATTGTCCAAAAAATTGCAAGCCATCAAAGGTATTCAAAGGACAGAAACCTTCATATCTCTCGAAGAAGCGATTAGTAGACCTTTGATATTGGCCGATGTGGATTGAAATACTGTCTCGATAAGCTTAGCGTCATCTCTTTTGGCACCGATCAGTTTTACGTCTCCGCCAAGCTTAATTTAGTACAAACGTCCCGTTTGCAAAAATCACCCAATCACCCAATCACAGATCACCCACTCAATTCCCCAATCCTATAGACTCATCAATCTATTTTTACAAATTTATGCCTAACTTTCTGATTGGTTTCTGTGGTCATAGTCGCTACGTACATGCCTTTAGGAAGGAAAGCTATATCGATCTGCTCATTTGGTTTTGTAACATCCAGCCACATTTTACCTGATAGATCAGTCATGGTGATGTGTGCCAGCGAAACGGGAGATTGTATCGTAATATAATGTGATGCAGGGTTAGGATAGATAGAGATATCCACACGATCTGCGGTAGCTATATCGTTTGTATTGACTAATGAGCCTTGTATGAGATCGTCTAAATCAAAAGCTACATTCCAAAATGACAAAACGCCCGACTCAATATTTTGGAAGAATCCATGTAAAAACAAGATTTCGCCATTGATGAGTTCATGTGATCTTACAGATTTGAAGTAGTCATCAGGCAATTGATCCTTTAGTGTGACAGAAGCAACATAATTTGTCTTACCATCATTGTCTATGGTGATGATATCGTAGCCATAATTACTCTTGATAGCAGGATAACAAAGAGCATATAATAGACTGTCCTTGACGTGCAATACAGTTACATTCTCGTATTTGGAGTTTTGGTACTTAATATCTCTGAAATAACTGATTTCATTGCCCTGAACATCTAGTCTTAGCATGAAGGCATGAATAGTTATCCCGAGATTGGGTGTCTCCCAATCCATGATGAATATGTCTCCATCTATGATGTCAACTTCCACATTATTGGGTCTAAACCAATTAAAAAATACTTTATCGCTTAGATCCTTTTCCCAAGCAATGTAGATATTATTCGGATCTTTATAGTTGTAACAGATCAAACGTGTCTCATAAAAGGTACCTAATCCACGTGTAGGTTCCCAACTTGCAAAAACGACCATCAACGAATCATTTAGCTTTTTATTGGAATAATTTTTGATGGAGTACCATGTAACGGGCACCTGAGGCGCTATTTCGAACTCCGTATCTTGCTCTGAGATGATAGTATTCATCTCCTTATTGATGACACTAAATACTGTTTTGTATCTTGATGTATCCTTGTCAATCTGTCCGAATCTAACAAAATAAGGGTGGACATAAGCAGAATCATTTTTGATAGGTAATAGTAATCCATTTACTGCTCCGAACCTATTGGGTACAGTGGGCGTCTCAGATAGATCGGTATTCATCTCCAACACTGCACCTGACTCAAAGTCATAAATACGTGTAAAACATTGTGTGAAATCATTCCAGTTTCTAGGTATAAAGCTTCTATTACCTGAAACAACAACGTTGCCAGAGGTATTAAGATATATTTGTCCAAAAGATGCGTAAAAGCCATTTGCACCATTATAAGAATTATATAAATCACTCCACAATACTTCGCCAGTGTAGATATTGGTTTTCTCCACCAAAAAACCATCTGTTTGTAAGTAGTCTGTCATTGTGCTCATTACACTTATTTGAAAACTATCCACAATTACAAAATTTAAATTTCCTAGAAAAGTTGTATATGGAGAAACAGTTATATTATTCGGAACTGTATTTATAAAATTTTTATTCTCAGGATAATTCATCCATAATGGCTCTGCTTCTTTGAAGGAAGGTTTGGATAAGGGTTGACTATATAGACTCCCAAAGCCTAAAAGTATAAATACTACTAGTAAAAAATTATATTTATGCATAACATGTCTTCTTTTTGATGATTGGAAAATAGGAAAGCACAATTATAGGTGCTTTCCTATTGATATATTATTTATTCACTAATTTGGACATACAAATGTGCATGCATTACACCTTATGAGCCGTGTTCCGTTCGGTGTGGGAGGTACTAAAAGGGTACCTCCTGCACATGCATTTACTGGCGTTACCAATAAAGGAAATACTGTATTTGACGTTGTTTTCACCACTAGGCCTGTAGATGGATTAAAACACATATTAGTTTGTCTTCTACAACATCCTGAAGTAGAGCAACTTGCCTTTACAAAGTTAGTAGGTTTAGGAAGTCTTGATCCAGTGTTTTCACCATTTGCTCCACCTTTTGGGGCAACAACCAATTCGTATTGGTAAAAACAGATGGTACTACAAGCTTGTCTTACAAAAGAAATCGTCAAGTTTGCAGTGGAATTTGCAGAGCTGCATGCAATGTTTTGCCCATGTTGAGCCCAAATAAAATCTTCCAATCTTGTGAAAATCTTATTGTCAAAACCTAAGACAAACTCATTTTCATCTAATTCGCTTGGTGTGTCTAACAATGCATTTAACTCGTCGTAAAACAAAGTACATCCATGACCAAACCCCATACTGTAATCTCCTACGGTGATATGTCTTGTTCCAAATATTTCTTCAATACATAACTGTACCGTAATTCGAAAAACACACCCAGGATATCCAGGTACATTATCTACATTGTAAGTTTGTGATGTGAACAAACTACAATTCGTTCCTTCATTACAAGAGTCGCCTGCTAAAGGAGTGAGATTCATATTTACCGTATCTTCCTGCTTAGAAACTTCTTTGGCACAAGAAAAGAAAAATAATAAACAAAAGGCCATTAAACCAATTTTAGGTTTAAATTTCTGAGATAGCGACTTAAGGACGTTGTACTGTACTGTACTGTACTGTTGAATTTTTTGTTATCATTTTTTT
>JBBRJL010000415.1:0-3371 GCA_038219375.1 Chitinophagales bacterium
AGCCTTCGTGCAAAAAATGAAAGCAAACCTAGTGGTGAAAAATGAAGGTGGAACGGAGATAATATTAACGGTGCCTTCGAGTGTACCAAAAGTCCAAATTGCTTAAAAAGAAAGCGGTACAATAATCTGTAATTACGTTTATCGCAATATTACCAATATCACCCTTTCGAGTGACGAAATATCTTTGTACACCCAATATCTTTGTGCATAAATAATCATTTTATTATGAGAATAGGGTTGGTTTTAATAGGTATATTAGGTGCGATACAAACTTTGTTTTCTCAAAATATTGGTATCAATACTAGTAATCCTATACATCCTTTTCAAGTAAATGTTGACTCTATTTCACAAGAAATTTCTGATCAAGCTAGTACAGTACACAATGGGTTTTACCTAATTACAGGAACACAAAAAGCCGCTCAGTCCTTTGTATTAACTCAATCTGGATTACTTACTAAGATAACTCTCAGACTTAATCTAGAAAGTTCTGGTACATCATCTATGATAGTAAAATTACATTCCAATAGCCCTTCAGGAGCAGTACTTGCTTCTAGCCAACTCGAGATTACACAAGAATTTACAAGCCATAAAAATTATACTTTTACTTTTGTCTCGCCTTATTCTGTAAGTGCAGGATCGGTTTATGTTGTGTCTTTGGAGAAAATATCAGGTAAAGATATTGAGTGGCGAAAATCAAATACAAATCCATATCAAAATGGTGTAGCAGCCGTATTTAATGGCACTTCTTGGTCTCCACAACCTTCCAATGACATGGTCTTTAATATTTTTGTTGACATTAACCAAAGTACAAATATCAATGTCATAAATGTAGCTAATAACGGTAACGTCGGGATAGGACTTAATGCTCCAAAAGAAAAACTTGAAGTAAGTGGCGCTATTAAAATAGGTAATAATAATGACGCAAATCCTGAACCTGGAACAATAAGATGGAATGCTTCGAACAGTGATTTCGAAGGTTATAATGGTATTAAATGGGTTTCATTTACCAATAATATTGGCTGGGGTAGTAAAAACGGAAATGAAGATCAAAAACTGTCTGCTACCGGGTTAGAATTTGGTGATTACTTCGGATATAGTGTGTCTATTAGCGGCAATTATGCTGTTGTAGGTGCTTATGCCGATGATGACAATGGTGGCAATTCAGGGGCTGCATACGTATTCGTATATGCTAATACTATATGGACCCAACAAGCCAAACTTACTGCATCTGATGGGGCATCTGTTGATTTTTTTGGTAAAAGAGTGGCCATAGATGGTGACTATATCATCGTAGGTGCAGAAAACAACCTTACTAAAGGCGCTGCTTATGTCTTTTTCAGAACAGGTACTATATGGACCCAACAAGCCAAACTTACTGCATCTGATGGTGCTTCAGGTGACGATTTTGGTAGTAGTGTCAGTATTTCAGGAGCTTACGTTGCCATTGGTGCTGAAGGTGATAATAGTTTTGAAGGTTCGGCGTATATTTTCCATAGATCTGGTGTAGTATGGACTGCTACAACAAAGCTTACAGCACCTGCAGGAGATGCATTTGACTATTATGGTGCTAGTATAAGTATCTCTGGAGATATTGTTATTGTAGGTGCTGATTTTGATGATGATATAGCTGTAAATGCTGGTGCAGCCTACGTTTATCAAAGGGACGGGACAAACTGGAATCTTCAATCAAAACTCTTACCTACAAGTGGTGATGCTGCAAGTTTTTTTGGAAGATCAGTGTATATTTTAGGAGATACATTAATCGTTGGAGCACCCAATGACAATGAAAAAGCTCCTTCCGCAGGGGCGGCATACATTTTTCAAAATATAGGAAATACTTGGACAATGATACAAAAAATTGTAGCCCAAGATGGTAGGGAAGGTGCTGCATTCGGTGAGAGTGTATGTCTACATCGCAATACTGTGGTCGTAGGAGCCATGAGAGATGATTTAAATGGGGTAAATGCTGGTGCAGCGTATATCTTTAAAAATGAGAATGGAGCGTGGATTCAAGAAGCAAAATTATTGCCTTCAGATTTTTCACCCGAAAATTACTTCGGTTTATCTGTAGCCATTTTTGGAGACTTTTGTATGGTCGGAGCTCCTCTTCCTTTGGCTTCTTCCACTGGTAAAGCTTATTTTTTCAATAACCACTAATACAATGATAAATATTAAAGATGTTATTATCTCAGCAAAAAAGTTCATATCAAACAAATTCCTTTGTGTATTCTATCAAGATAAAATTTGTTAGGACATTGTCGGATGGGACTACTCCCGAAAAATTTAGGATTACCTTAAAAAATGTAAAAATTTCTGAAATTAAAAATGATTTAATTTTTGATCAAGAAACTGGAAGTTTCAAAGGTACTGAGTCTCTTCGTTTGGTATATCAAACTATGACTGTTCAGCATTTTGCTCCAAATAATACAGTCACCATTGATTATCAATATTAATGAAAAGAATATAAAGATGTATGGCTAAAATAGTTAAATTTGCTGATAGAAATAAAATTCAGCCAAGTCCAAAACCCAAAATTCAATCTTTATTAGTAAGTTATTTGGAATGTCTGTCAGAAATAGATAAATTAATAGAAAACCATATTAATAAAATATCATGCCAGTAAAAATCCTCATCGTCGAAGACGAACCACTAATATCTGAAGACCTTGCTTTTATACTAGATAAAGAAGGTTATCAGGTTGTAGGTCAAGCATATGAGGGTAGCACAGCACTGGATATGATTCATAATCGACAACCCGATATAATATTGCTTGACATAGCATTAGACCATCAGATGTCTGGGCTTGATGTTGCTTTAATTCTTAATCAGAAATACGGACTTCCTTTTATATTTATTACTTCTTTTTCTGACAAAATGACCTTGGACCTTGCTAAAAACCTCTTACCACAGGGATACATTGTAAAACCATTCAAAAAGAAAGACATCTTAGCTACCCTGGAAATTGTAGCGCATAGAGTGATGATTCAAAAACAAAAAACACAA
The DNA here is from genome assembly GCA_038219375.1 of Chitinophagales bacterium. GTDB lineage: Bacteria > Bacteroidota > Bacteroidia > Chitinophagales > Saprospiraceae > OLB9. The sequence continues at coordinate 3,004 of JBBRJL010000415.1, forward strand.
TATTATTCTCTAGAAGAACTCAATCAATCTTTTGAAGAACATATCACACCCAAAGAATACGAAATCCTTCAAGATGTAGCGCATGGTATGAGCAATGAAAAAATTGGAGAAAAACACTTTATTTCTCTTAATACCGTGAAGACGCATCTCAAAAGTATTTTTACAAAAATGGATATTACGAGTAGAAGTCAAGTAGCTTCAATATTGCATAGGAATTAAAGAATTTCATATTGAAAATTTCATCTTGAAGTTGTAGTGAATACAAACTTATCTCAAAAGCAAATTCAAATTAGTACGACTGCGAACGCCAAATTTTTCGAATATATTTCTGATATGGGTTTTGATGGTATTGACCGAAAGAAAAATCT
>JBBRJL010000416.1:0-3369 GCA_038219375.1 Chitinophagales bacterium
CTACATCGGCATCCTTTAAAATTGTGAATGCCATATTCAAAATCGCAGGAATCAATTCTGCACAATCACTACCTATAATAGTTACTTTGTTAATTTCAGTGTGATCTGTACTAGAGAATACAGTATGAAAAGCATGGGACATTCTTGCCCCAAGATCTTCGCCTTGTTGCACGTACTTCACAAAGATATCATTGTCCCAATCATCTTCCCTATCTATGAAATCACTATAAAAAAGATGATATTTTGCATCAACTTGGGCAACCGTTTTTTTAGTAACACCAAGTAACTTATGATAAATCTCTAAGGCTTTTTCATCACCCATCGTAGCAGCAAGTCGAGTTTTAACCTTCCCTAACTGCGGATTTTTTATAAAAATGATTATATGATTCAAAACAATTATTCTTTATCTTTGGACTCTTTTTCTTCTTTGATCTTTACTTTATCACCAGATTTTAGGGATTTACTTACTTCAGAATAAGGTCCAGATATAAGTTTGTCACCAACATTAATTCCTGATTTTATCATGATAAATTCATCATCTTGGATACCTGTTTCGACTTTGACCATTTTGGCAGTATCTGAGTCCATTATGAAAACTACTTCATCAAATTCTTTATCATCGTTAACTTTCATATCATCAGGCAAACTCCTGTCTTTTTGCACCTTCTTATTAGTTTCTTTTTCCCTTACTGTAACACATTGTATGGGCACAGCTATGACTCCTTCTACTACTTCTGTAAAGATATCCACAGACGCCGACATACCTGGACGAAGTGGATATTGCATCAATTTCGTTTTAATATCTTCATACGAATCCGCCAAAACCCTAATTTTTACTACAAAGTTGGTCACTTGGTCTGTATTCAGTGCTGTACCTGCTGTTGCAATGTTTGATGCAGAGTTGGCAATTTGAGTGACTTTCCCTTTAAATTTTTTACCTAAATATGCGTCGACTTCTATATCTACATCATCATCAAGTTCTACTTTTAAAATGTCATTTTCGCTCACGTCTACTTGTACTTCCATGGTATTAAGATTTGAAATACGCATCATTTCTGTACCTGTCATTTGGATGGTACCTACTACTCTTTCGCCTTTCTCAACAGACAGTTTTGAGACGATACCGCTAGTCGGTGATTTGATGGTAGTTCTATTGAGACTTGTTTTCAACTCTTTGAGACTTGCTTGTGCTCCTTTTATACTGTAGTCTGATGCTTCGGCATTCTGTTGAGATGATTTTATGCTAGCTTCTGCTGAACGAAGATTTGCTTCCAACTGACGAAGTGAAGATAAAGATTGCTCTAATTCGGCTTGCGAGATCACACCATCTTTTTTGAGTTGTTCATTACGTTTATGGATACCACGTGCATTCTCGAGCTGAGCAACGATTTGTTCCTTTTGGGCTTTATTTGACTCAATTTGCGACTTACTTATAGACAGCTGTGACTTTGAACTATTAAGACTTGCTTCTCCTCTTTCTACAGATGAAATATAAGCTTCTGGATCAATCTTAGCCAGTATTTGCCCTACATACACAGAATCCCCTTCTTTGACATAGAGCTCCACTATTTCTCCCGAAACGTCCGAACTTATTTTCACTTCTGTTTCAGGAAATATTTTGCCACTCGCAGAAACTGTTTCATTTATAGTGCGTTTTTCAGCCACTGCTGTGGTGATAGCCTTACCTTTAGGATTAGATTTTGCTTTAAAGACTGCTACTACGGCGAGTAAAACTAACAATGCCAATAGTGAGATCAATATCCAATTCCGTTTTTTTTGAACTTTGGTCATAATATAAATTTTTAAGTCTTGTATTATACTGTTAAATGTTTGTGGTTAAAATTTTATAGGTCTTCCGAGATAAAAATCAAGTATCTTGGTTCTAAATAAATAATCATACTTTGCTATAAGCTGATTTACCGTAGATGTCTCCATTTGGGTCTTTAGCCTTGTCAATTCAAACGCATTTAAATTACCTATTTCAAATCTTTTGACTGCATTTTCATACAAATTAGTTTGCGCTTGGAGTGTTTTGGAAGATGCCTGATATCTAGATTTTGCGGCTTTGGCATCTGCTAGGGCTTGGCCGACTGTAATTTTAAGTGACTCCTTGAGTTGGATATAATTCAAATCTGCTTGTTGGGTATTAAGTTTGGCACGTTGTACACCTGCTCGAGTAAGGTTATTATTATAAATTGGGATATTCATTGATATACCTACCGCATAAGACAAGTTATCGGATACTTGATTGAAATAAGGTGTTTTCTCAAAAATAGGTACTTGCTGCGGAAATCCAATCGTAGTTGTTTGGCCATTAAAAATAATATCCTGATTTATGATTTGTTCATTAAAACCATTAACCGAAACACCTTTATTTGAATAATTAGTCCTGGCGCTTACCCCTGCGCCTAAAGTAGGCAATAAATCAGATTGTGCCATTTTAACGCCAATGGCTGCACTTTTAAGTCTTAATTCACTTGCTGCAATTCCCGATTGATTATTCAGTGCAGATTGATACACTTCAGAAAAAGTTAGTAAATCCGGATCTGTATCAAAATCCAAGTTGCCAGGGGCAGACACATCCAAATCAAAATCTGGATCAAGCCTTAATAATTGCTTCAGGTTCAATAAATTAATGGTCAGAGTATTTTGGCTCTCAATGATTGATTGTTCGTTTGCGGCCATCTGCGCTTCTAGATCGAGTTTATCATTTTCTGGTCTATTCCCGACTGAAATCTGTTTATTTAACAAAGACAATTGATCCTTTGTTTGAACCAACTGATTTTGAGCATTTTGCAAATTTTCTTTTGCAAATAAGATATTAAGATACAGTGTAGCGATATTAAGCGCAATATCTCTTCTGACCTGATCAAGTTCTTTGAGCGCAGCCTTATTATTAATTAACGTTTGTGAAATATTATTATTAATTCGATTCCCATTATACAGAACTACATTGGAATTTAACCCAAATCCATTATTGAAAAATGTTTCTGTGATAAATTCGTTTCGAGTGGGATCGATTGTTCTACCGAAATTCCAACCCACATTGGTATTTGCTGACAAATTTGGATACCTTCCATGCCGAGCCGTGTTGGCTTCGATTTCTGTACCTTTTAGGCTTATGAGACTTCCTTCTACCTGCAAACTTTTTTCGATAGCATAGTTAATACATTTTTCTAAGCCCCAAACTTCCTGAGCATTCATTGGAGACATGTTTGAAAAAAATAACAAAGCAGATACTAAAGAAACACACCTAATAAGATTTTTCATCTTTATATTCATATTTATCGTTTATGGCTATTTGTACTAATAAATAATATTAGTCAATTTTTATATCTATGTGACTAATTTGTTCTGATTGTATCAAAT
>JBBRJL010000417.1:0-3360 GCA_038219375.1 Chitinophagales bacterium
GTAAGGCCTTATAGTTCAGTCAATGAGGTCAATTTTTTTCGGGGTGGCGGAATAGTTCTGAATTTGAGTAAAAAGTGGGAAACTGCCTTTTTTGCTTCATACAAACCCATAGATGCAAGTGTGGATAGAGATACCACCGAAAATACAGATTTTGATTCATTCGGCTCGATAAGATTTGATGGTTTTCATAGGACGGGAACAGAAATTGCAAATAAAAACTCCATTTTCCAAACTAATGCTGGAGGAAAGATACAATATAAGGTAAGAGATTTTAAACTTGCTGGCAACATATTGTATACTGGATTTGATGCGCCATTGGTTAGAGATCAACAATTGTATCGCAAGTTTCTTTTTAATGGTAATAAACTTGTCAATGCAAGTATGGACTATAGTTGGCGATATAGAAATTATACATTTTTTGGGGAGGTAGCGGCAAGTGACAATGGTGGTACTGCTCAAATTCATGGTTTACTACTAGGTCTTGATAGAAAAATAGATATGTCTTTAGTTTATAGGAAGTTTGATCCTGATTATCAAGTGCTTAACGCTAATGCTTTTGCAGAATCAAGTCAGCCAGTTAATGAAAAGGGTATCTATTTAGGCATGGAGCTGCGACCATTCAAGGGAATTGTAGTAAGTACTTATGCTGATATATGGCAAAATCCTTGGGTAGGGTATCGTAGAGATGGTCCTGCTGACGGCAAGGAGTTTTTGATAAAGATAGCATATTCTATTAAGCGAAAACTTGATTTTTATATTCAATATAGAAGTGAACAAAAATTATTGAACTCTAGTAATGAAGCAATCATAGACTATCCCGAATCAATTTCACTTAAGCGATTACGAGCCCATGTGAGCTTTAAGGTCAACAAAGAATGGGAATTGAGAGATAGGGTAGAGTTTTCATTTTTCGATAAAGCTGGAAATAAATCCAATGGTTTTCTGATGTATCAGGACATCATGTACAAACCAATAGCTAGACCAATATCCTTTACAGCAAGGTATGCTATTTTTGATGTAAACAGCTTTGATTCGCGGATTTATGCTTATGAAAATGACTTACTTTATGAGTTTTATATACCATTTTTTCAGAATAGAGGTAGTAGGTTTTATGTCAATATGAGATATAGATTTGCTAGGAATTATACGTGGGAGTTCAGGGTAGGGCGTACATATTTTCAGAATGTGGATGTAATAAGTTCGGGAAATAATGCTATTGAAGGCAATACTTTCACGGAACTTAAGACACAACTCAAGATAAATTTTTAAAATAACATTGATCTATGGATTTGAATTCGCTGTGGATTGGTGATTTAGTACAAGTAGTTTCGTCAGGGAGACAAGGAAAATTTGAGGGGCTAAATAAAGAAGGAAAGGCAAGAGTAAGCATTGATGATAAAATTTTTTTAGTTACCGATAATAATTTAAGGCCCGTAAGCGAAAAGGAATATTTTCCTGATATTCATGAGTTTCTACAAAATGATTCGCAACAAGATAAAAAGTCGGAACCTTTAAAAATTAAGTTTGACCACACGATAGATTTACACTTAGAGAAACTGGCACCACATATGCAAAATGAACTACCTGCGAGAATTTTGGAATTTCAAGTCCAAAAAAGCGAAGCATTTATTAAAGATGCTATTTCTAAAAAATATCCACATATTACGATTATTCACGGTAAAGGAGAAGGTGTTTTAAAAGCACAAATTGAAGAGCAACTTAAAAGCTTTACCCAAGTAAGGTTTACTTTCTCTAAAAATGGTGGTGGGGCAGTAGAAGTTTGGTTGGATTAAAAATTTTAGTAAACATTCATTTAAAATAATGTTCTGTTTTGTGGATTTATTTTATTAACATTATTGATTAATCACGATATTTATATGTTTTGCGGAATATTATTTCAAAGAGTTCATTTTTTATTCAACTTTACACAATTGTGATGTGTTTATAATCTTATGAATATTTTTTTAAAAGAAAACCCATTATTACTTCTTTTTATAGTTGCGGCAATAGGTTATTTAGTTGGGAATTTAAAATTTCGCGGTACTGGCCTTGGCACCGCTGCAGTTTTATTTGTAGGATTAGCTTTTGGTGCAATGGATCCTGGGTTTATAGTCCCAGATATCATCTTTCAGATAGGTGTAGTCTTTTTTGTTTATTCAGTGGGATTGAGTTCGGGACCAGCGTTTTTTCAGTCATTCAAAAAAAATGGATGGCGTGATATTGTTTTTATTATGCTCATGTTGACATTGTCGACCATCGTCACCATTGTGATATATTTGATAATGGATTTTGATAAAGCGACTATTGTGGGCATGTATTCTGGTAGTTCGACCAATACGACGGCATTAGCATCTGTTATTGACATGATAAATCTAAAAGGAAATGCAGATGACTCTACCATCCAAAATCTCGTAGTTGGATATACATTTTCTTATCCAATGGGTGTCTTGGGTGTTATGATTGCCATAAAGATTATGGAGCGATTCTTAAAAATCGATTATGCAGCAGAAAAAAGTATTCTCCGTAAGGACTACCCGCTAGATGAAGACTTGACGCACAGGACAATAGAAGTTACTAATCCGGAGATTTGCCAAAAACAATTGCGTGATATTATTAGTGCCTATCAATGGAATATAGTATTTGGAAGGGTAGATAGTCTTCATTATGGAACCAAATTGTCTAATTGGGATACTACTTTGGTAGAAGGTGATAAGATCATCCTTGTGGGAACTGTCGAAGAATTAGATCAGGCTCAACAAGTACTGGGTAAAGAAGCGGAAACTAGCCTTTCATACGATCGGAAGGAATATGATGTCGTGAGGATATTTGTCTCAAATCCCGATATGGTTGGCAGGGAATTGTCTTCGCTCAATCTTCAGGAAAAGTACTCGGCCATTATTACAAGAATCAGAAGAGGTGACACTGAAATGCTTGCCAAAGGGGATACTATTCTTGAGCTTGGAGACAGGATAAGGTTTGTAGCTAGGAGGAAAGATATCAAAGATATTCAGAAACTCTTTGGAGATAGTTATTACGCAGCTAGTAAAATTGATTTATTTTCGTTTGGACTTGGTATTGCTTTAGGGTTATTATTAGGAATGATAGAATTCTCATTACCTGGTGACATTTCCTTCAAGCTGGGTTTTGCAGGTGGACCACTTGTCATTGGCCTGATCCTAGGTACATTGCGTAGGACAGGACCGATAGTATGGACGCTTCCATATGGCTCTAATGTTACGTTAAATCAGCTAGGTCTCACACTTTTACTTGCGGTGATCGGTATAAGGTCAGGGAATACATTATTAACTAGCTTGAGTGAAGGCGCGTGGGTAAATATATTTTTGGCAGGATCTGTATTAA
>JBBRJL010000418.1:0-3335 GCA_038219375.1 Chitinophagales bacterium
GGAACGGCCTGCCCGCTTTACATGCTACCTTATAGTTTAAATTAGTTCATTTTTTTGTCAAAATAGAGGGAATTGTAAACTTTGGAATAAAATTTGTGCATTTTGGTATACAAACAATTTGACTTTAATTTCTAAATTTAATCTTTTTTACATTTGTTTAGCTTCTTTTTCTTTTGTCTTAATTCATGACTAAGTGCTCTGTCAATATAATTAGTTAAATTATAATGGCAGTTATATTTTCAATACTCAAGGCGAAAAGCACAAGCATAGCAGTAGCTACGGCGAGCATTTTTAACGAAGATATTTGAAAAAAGAACCACATTTCATTAAGTTATTTATCCTGACATAGCACTAAATGGTTGCGAAGAATTAGCAAATCGAGTGAACGATTTTACTTGATAACCCAATAACCTTAGCAAACTTGCTAAGGGGAAGCATCCGATGCGGCAGACAAGTCTACTTCGTTCAGTGCTTTCGAAGTTTATATTCATGCCGTCCAAAGTTTTGGTCAGTCCCAAGTTGAACTTGGCGCTATACCAATTGTATTTATAAAATAGTCCAAAATAAATAAATAGATTTTTTATTCAGTCGATTCAGAAAATATTTGCATTGCCTTCGCTATGAAAATATTTTATGAAGAAGAATCAATGAAAAAGATGAAGTTTATTGGATTATTTTGTATGTACTATTGGTATTTATGCAATATTAATAAAAAATTGTTTAATAAAAATTTACAATTCAGTAAACGATGATTAAATAGTTAATTTACAACAAATTAACTACTTGTATATAAGATTTCATTATTTGTATTTGTCTTATTATCTATGATTTAAAATCTCCGAAACTTTAGTAATTACGTTATAGCCCTACTACTATTTTGGTGACAAATTTAAGTTTAGGAAGTGTACAGTACTCCCCTTCAGGAGTTGGGGGTTAAGAAAGGCAATATTTACTGCCCGATACCCCCATTGCTGCAGGATACCCCCATTCCTGAAAGGAACGACCCGCCCGCTCCCCACCATTTGAAGACGTAATCCCCACTTAAGGAGTTGAGTATATAATAGCCAACTTCGTGCCATTTATTTTCATTTCCTTCACGCTATAGCGTAAGGCGGCCTAAGCTTTAATTACCGGAACTGACTTTCTATTAAATTGGTAGTAGTAGAAAATTTATTATAATTATTGGTCATGGCAAAAATAATTAATTGACTGATAATCGGATTCTTGGATTGAACTCAAATATGAAATATGAAAAAATTAGTGCTTTCATCATGAAAACTTGATGATTTTGTCGATAAAATCTGTATATTTGGAATTTATTAACAATTCATCTTGTTGGATTGTTATAGTCAGACATAATGGAGTACTATATTTTTTAGAAAAACAGTTAAACTTATTGATATGATGGAGTTTTTGGCGGATGCAGACATTTATTTAAAGACATTTTGGTATATTGCATTACCTGTTTCACTCTTTTTTATAATCCAAACCATATTGACATTAGTGGGCGTAGGTGATAGTGATACGGATATGGATACCCATTCGTTTGATAGTCCCATGGAATTATTTACTCTAAGGAATATGGTCAATTTTCTCCTTGGCTTTAGTTGGGGAGGTATAAGTTTTTACAGTACGATTGGCAACAAAGCAATATTGGTCGCTTTGGCTATTTTCATTGGTCTAGCATTTGTGGCTATGTTTTTTTACTTGATAAAGCAGATTAAAAAGCTAGAAGAAGATAATACCTTTAATATTCAAGAAATAAAAGGAAATGTTGCGGATGTCTACCTCAGAATACCTGAAAGTTTATCTGGCAATGGAAAGATTCACGTAAGTCACCGAGGCACTCTCCACGAATTGGAAGCGGTGACAGACCAAGGACTTATCGCTACAGGAGAAAAAGTCCTTATTCTCGATGTACAACCAGGCAATACTGTATTAGTGCGACGATTAGAATGAACATCAATGAATTCAAATATTTATCTAATTTAATCACCACAAAACATCTTTTTTCTATGAGCGATTTCACTCCAATGATTTTAATTTTTGTCGTCATTATTATTGCTTTTGCTTTGTTAATGGCACTTATTTCGAGGTATAAACGGTGTCCATCCGACAAGATTCTGGTCGTCTATGGCCGGACAGGTGGCACTTCTGCAAAATGTATTCACGGTGGTGGAGCATTTATTTGGCCCGTCATTCAGGATTATGCATACCTTGACCTGAAACCTATCTCTATCGAAGCCAATCTGACTAATGCGCTGAGCAGACAGAATATTCGGGTAGATGTACCATGTAGGTTTACGATAGCAATATCTACAGAGCCTGATAGTATGAGTAATGCTGCTGAAAGACTATTAGGTCTTGTACCAGAGCAGATTCAGGAATTGTCCAAAGATATTCTTTTCGGTCAGTTGAGACTTGTCATCGCTACTATGACCATCGAAGAGATCAACTCTGATAGAGATAAATTTCTCGATAATATCTCAAAAAACGTAGATACAGAGCTCAAGAAAATTGGTCTTAAATTGATCAATGTGAACGTCACTGACATCAAGGACGAGTCAGGATACATAGAAGCATTAGGTAAAGAAGCTGCTGCAAAAGCCATCAATGAAGCAAAAATCAGTGTAGCCGAACAAGAAAAAATAGGGGAAACTGGTAAAGCAATGGCAGATAGAGAACGTGATATTTCTATCGCAGAGACACATAGAGACAGAGATGTAAAGATAGCTATGACCCAAAAAGACAGGGAAGTGAGCATCGCATCTGCCAACAAAGATGAGGCTATAGGTAAGGCTGAAGCTGAAAGAGATACAAGGGTAAAGATATCAGAAGCCAATGCACTCGCTGTAAGAGGTGAAAACGAAGCTAAAATATCTATTGCCAACTCAGATGCCTTGCGTCGAGAGAAAGAAGCAGAATCAAATAGAATAGCCATCACTGCCGAAAAAGTACAACAAGCACGTGCCCTCGAAGAAGCCTATCTAGCCGAGCAAAAAGCCGAACTAGCAAGGTCTGAAAGAGAACGCTCAAGTCAGATAGCCAACATAGTGATACCTGCAGAAATAGCCAAACAAAGAGCCATCATCGAAGCACAAGCGGACGCTGAGCGAATCCGTGAAAATGCAAAAGGGGAAGCCGACGCCATCTATGCAAAAATGGAAGCTGAAGCCAAAGGTCTCTATGAAATCCTGACCAAACAAGCGGAAGGTTATGAACAAGTAGTGAAGGCCGCAGGTGGAGATCCAAGCAAAGCATTCCAATTGTTATTGTTAGAAAAATTGCCAGAATTGGTAAAAACACAAGTAGAAGCTGTCAAAAATATTAAGATA
>JBBRJL010000419.1:0-3335 GCA_038219375.1 Chitinophagales bacterium
GTGAGTGCTTTTTACCAAGACCTAGAAGTTCAAAGTATGGGTGATAAAGTATTGGGAATGACATTTTCTGAGTTTGGAAGAACGATTTATGAAAATGGCTCAGAAGGTACAGATCACGGTACGGGAGCGCCAGTATTGATGTTTGCAAATGGAATAGGTAAAGACATCATAGGCACACCGCCTGATCTATTGAATACAAACATGTATGGCGATCCTGAATACGGCACAGATTTTAGAGATATTTACGCATCAGTGCTTCAGAATTGGTTTGGTATGCCAAAAGATGTTTCTGACTTTGTCATCGGAAAAGATAGATCGCCAATAGTCGGACTTGTTCCTACTAAAAACCCACCTGTTGGGTCTGAAGAATTTGGTGCTTTATTAGGTCATAAAATATCAGACAACAATCCTGATGTTTTACAAATTCACTTTTCAATCTTACAAGAAGGTCCAGTAATCATAGAGATCCTAGACAAAAGTGGCCAATTACTTAGACCCATTATTAATGAATTCCGCATAAAAGGTTCGCACACAGTAGAAGTAAATACTAAAAATTATGTTTTAAGGCCAGGCAATTATCAATATCGTATGAAAGTCGGAGGAAAAATATACCAAAGACCATTGTTAATTATTTGAGCATTATATTGCAAATTGTCACATAGCAGCTTCTTGTTTCATTTTAGCGGCAACATCGTGGCCCAAATATTTTTCAATTAAAAAATGTCCTAAGTATATCAAAGGAGTAAGTAAAATTGCCATACCAAATTTATAAAAATAGTTCACCGTACCTATGGCCAACACCCTCGTTAAATCCCAGTCAGCGCCAATCCAAAAAGCGACTAGAAGCACCACATAACTATCTACAAATTGTGAGACTAAAGTACTTCCTGTGGCTCTGAGCCAGATTTTTTGTTCTCCCGTATATGATTTAATCTTATGGAAAACTGCCACATCCAAGATTTGACCTACGAGAAAAGCAATCATTGACCCTATTATAATCCATAGACCTTGGCCCATGACCTTATTGAAGGCAAGATTCATATTACTAACACTTGTCATTGGATCTGTCGTAACGCCACTTTCATACTGCCACCAATCATTAGCAGGTAGTCCAATGGATCCATAAACCATAAAAAAGGCATAAAATACAATACCAACAGCCAGATAAGAAAGAAACTTGACTGCTTTCACACCATAATACTCATTTATGATATCTGTCATTAAAAATACTACAGGCCATAAAATTGCTCCAGCTGTAAGGTTAAGTCCAAGACCATCTACACCAAATAAACTGATATTTAATGGTGATACCCCAAATAGTTTTTCAAGTGAAAATATTTTAAGTCCTACAAATTCAGCTACAATAGTATTTGCAATAAAAAAACCAGCTAAAATCACAAATAGCAAAAATGACTTGTTTTTAATAATGGATTGGATGGCCATAAATTCCGTTTTACATGGTGACTAAGGTATAACTAAAATTTACATGACTTGTTGAGAATCGGGGTAATAATAGGCTCAGATTTTTTTGTACTATTTACATATATATGACCTTAACCTTAATGAAAAATTACCTTTCCAATCATTAGAGCTTCATTAATCTACCATAAAAAAAACAGAACTCTCAGAAGATAGAAACCAAAGCCGACTTCGTCTGATGTCCAATTTGATCAATGGAAAAGGCCAGCTCGTTTTACTAAAAAAATACGCCATTTTAGATGATGTATTGTCACCTGATTTGTCGAGCACTTGTAGTCAGTCAGAAGGAGTTCTTGAACCTATAATCGACCCTCACACCGATCCCAAATACGCATCCCATCTTGACAATCGTAATTCATCATCTTCAAATCATAATTATTATGCAAACAACCAAAATAAACAATCACAGCATTCCGGACTCCGTCCTTCAGGAGTACCGACGGATTCAAACGCAGATTACTCAAAGCGACTTTAATTTTGAAGACTTCCTGAGCCTGATGGAGATCAGGGGCAAGATTATTTTTGGCAATCAGTTCAGGCTATTCCAAGAAGACAATCAAGTACTCCTTCAGTTTTTTGCCTATTTTACTGGCGATCAGGAATTGTGTAGTCATTTTGAAATCAATGTAAATAAGGGCCTCTTCCTTTCTGGTAAAACTGGCGTGGGTAAAACCATTCATATGAAACTAATAAGACAGTTCTTAGGATACAAAGATCGGTTCAAAATGAAAGCTTGTCAACAAGTTTCTTTGGAATACATGGACCAAGGATCACCAGTATTGATGAGCTACGGACGTAATTTTGTCGATTACGTAGATCAAAATACCATCAATACATCATACTGTTTTGATGACCTTGGTACTGAAGACGAGGTGAAACACTTCGGCACGCAGACCAATGCTATGGGTCAAGTGATCTTGATGCGTTATAATTTATTTCAAACCAGACAAGTTCTGACACATTTCACTTCCAACCTCACAGCTGATCAAATAGAAAAGCATTATGGAGAGCGTGTCCGCAGCCGCCTTCGTGAAATGTGCAACTGGATACAGTATAACGCAGACTCGAAGGATAAGCGTAAATGACATATTTTGGGTTTTTGTCAATTGCAGTCCTGGTGCTGGCCGGGGCTGCTTTCTTCAGAACATTTTAGATTTATATCCTAACACAGTTGGTTTTCGTCATCATGCAGAAAGCTGTATGAGAAGAGCAGTTGCGATTTCATAAATGTGATTGCAGCGCTCTTTTTAAACAGAGCAGCTTTCATGAAACACTACTTTCCGTTCAAAAAACAAGCGATAGTTAGATGGAACTCTTTTCCGGCCTTAACGAATAAACCGTTAAAAAATCATGTAGTAAAACCGATAAAATTCAAAACTGTCTGAGCCAAAAACCAGTAAATCTCGAGAGGGAATGAACGAAGTTCCTCATCCTAACAAACGTCGTAATATGCCAAGGCGAGTTTTTTGAATTTAGGTTTTAAGGAGTGGTTTTAGGTTTTGGCGTTACAGCCGCGGCTTTTTTTGTTTACTTTTTTTAGCTGAAGCAAAAAAGTAAAAGCCCCTGCGGCTCGAGCAGATACCATCTTCAAAAAACCAAATCCAAACATCATATCACAAATATTAGAATGAAACACAAACTCCTTTTCTCAGTCTTAATCTCAATCTTAACCTTAATCTCAACATTACCCTCATCCTCACAAGAAATCATCTTCTCAGGCCTAAAAGGAGATTCCCTTCTTATTGAACTGAAGAAATACTACACGCCCAAAACCGTCCTACCTTACGACCAAGCAAGAACAAAACTCTACACAGAAGTATTCCTTCAGAAAGATTCCATAGAGTGTTTTTATTCCG
>JBBRJL010000420.1:0-3323 GCA_038219375.1 Chitinophagales bacterium
TCATTGGAGCAATACAATGAAATCCTAAAATTAAAGTTCCAATAAGAAATGAAGTAATTGCCATTATTTTGGCTGTATTGAGATATTGTGATATTTCCATTTTAATTGATTTGTTTTTTTTCTTCAATAAAAGTTTTATTTGATGCATCTTCTTCAAACCACTTTATCTTCCTCGTCACGTACATTGTCAAAGCGATAATGACAAACAATCCTATAGAACCTGTCAATAATGCTGTTTTTTCCAACTGTATGATGACATAAATGTATAAAAATAGAGCCACCATCAAGCCAAGGAGTAGGACAGAGCTTTTTTTGTTTTTAAACATACCCAAACTATATAAAAATATCAATGCTATAGTAGCAACCGCTGCTCCAGAATATGCAAGATCGAATCCCCAAAACTCTGAGATAGAAAGTAGTAAGGTAAAAAATATAGCCAATGCAAGCCCTATCAAGGTATATTGAAAGATGTGGATATTTATTCGCTCCACTATTTCAGTTAAGAACACCACCAAAAAGGTCAAGATTACAAAGAGAATCATGTACTTGCCCGCACGGTGGGTTTTGGCGTAGTTGTCCACCGCTTCAGCGATTTTGATCCCAAAAAGATTGGTTCCAATATCCACCATATTGTTTGACTTTTGGTAGGCCGGCAAACTTTTATTATACTCGAGTACACTCCATTTTGCATCAAATCCACTATCATTGGTCGTATGCAAAGGCAAAAAATCTCCGATAAAACTAGGGTCAGGAAAAGGAGATTTGATATGTACGGATGTGTTTTTTGCCATTGGACTGAATAATAATGCACGGCTACCTTTGATGTCTATGTCGAAAGAAAAATTATAAATTTTATTAGAATCTTCGATATTTACAAGAGTACTCATACCTGTTTTTACAGCATAATATGAGCCAGCATCTGAATATTCAGGTTGGATATATGCATTATTTGTGATATTTATATACCTAAAATTGATGTCTTTGATACCTGGACTGACCTTGTTTTTCTGACCATTCCATGTTAAATCTACGGTGCTTTGTATGCCTTTCAGATCCGAAATACCAATAGCAATATAGGCTTCAGAATAAAGAAGCGTGGCGTCCTGAAGACCTGCTACTTTGATGTCAGGAATTTCGAATTTGCCTTTGAAGCTTAATTGAGATTCATAAAGAAGCACCTTGTAAAGACTCCGATATTTGGATTGTGTATCTAGATTTCCGATGGCTTCGATATTTTCTGGATAGATGATAAAGTTGCTTTTGGATGAAGTCACGGTTTTGCCTGCGTCATTTTTGGTGAGATAATAATATGGTATGACTAGAGCCGGACTTGTGATGATTTGTTCATTGGCCCAACCTTTTGCCACTTCATCCTTGACTTGTTCGCTGAGGCGTTGTCGTTCATCGACAAGGTCTAGGATCAGAAATTTGGGAATCATCAAAAATAAAACCAAAAAGAAGATGAGTAATAACTTTAAGGTGATTTTGTTCCCTGCGTTTTGAAAAAAAGATGTTGCTGTCATGTTTTAAATATTTAGTGTTTGAATGATTAATTGTGAAATGAAAATTATTAAAAGTACTTTGAAATGCAAAGTGAAAATATAAAAAAATATAGCGAATATTCTAGACTTTGCCGATAAGCGCTGCCAATGCTTCTACGTGTTTTTGGAATGATAACTTCCCTTCTACAGTTGCCCTATAAGATGTCTCTGGTTTTTTGCCAACAAAGGCTTTACGTACTTCGAGATAATGTTTGTTCTCTAGTGCCGTGGTATGACTGGATAGATTGCCATCTGAAAGCTCTAGCATTTGCTTCATGTCATTGAAGTTGACCCACTCATTGACCATCAAGATAGACATAATGCCTAGCCTGACCCTACTCTCAAAGTCTTTGTTTATATTGCTGATATCTATATCTTTCACAAGGACTTATTTGTATTTTTGATGGATCAAAATACCATAAATAATATGAAGAATCCCGAAACCTATTCCCCAAAATACCAAACCATATCCCACAAATATTGTGGCAAAAATACCTAAGACCAACTCAAATACTCCAAGATAGTAAATATCTTTATGTGTGTACTTGGATGCACTGACTAAAGCTAATCCGTAAAATATCAACATACAAGGTGCTACCAAATAAAAAAGGTGATGCCACGTCACAATGATACAAAAAAGTCCACCAATGACTAATGGGAAACTTGCTGCATTGACCGTATTTCTAGTAGCGCTAGACCAAAGCGGAAATCCAAGTTTCTTTGATTTTTGTACTGTAAAATATATGCCAGAAGCGATAGCCAATATGAGTGTAGCTGAAGCCACTCCTGCCAATTGCATGATGACTTGATAAGAATAATAATTGGGTTTTCCATCAAAATAGTCAATCTGATGCTCGCCCAAAATATAAAATGTAAGCAAGCACCCTACCAAAGCTACTAATCCGGCTCCAACTCCAGAAAGGCCGCTCAATGATATGAAGGTCGATGATCGCTCCATCATCTGCCGTATATGTGTGATATCGTTTTCGTATTTGTTCATGGTGATATGATAATCTGGTTTAGTTTAGGAAGAAATATGATACATCCAATTATGGAGGAAATACATGCCAATATTAAGACGCCTGAAGCACTGATATCCTTTATCAGTTTTATTTCTGGTTTTATTTCAGTACTTATGATATTAGATATGTTTTCTACAGCCGTATTAAAAACTTCTGCACTGATGACCAATCCAATACAAAATAAAATGGCAATCCATTCTCCACTGTTTAACTTCAACATAATACCTGCGCATACCACTATCAATGAAATGATCACATGGATTCTAAAATTAATTTCTGAGAGCCACATTGCTTTGCAACCTGCCCAAGCATAAGCAAGGCTTTTTTTTCTGGTTTCTAACCTTGTCATGAAATTAAGATTATCCATTTACAAAAGTACTTTGAAATGCAAAGTTAATAATAAACTTGAGATGTGCAAGAAATATTGTGTGGAAAATGTAATTTTTTTTAATTTTTATAGTCTGATACAGCAAAGTAATATAAGACTGTTTCTTTTATAACTACATAGTCTTAAATATTTCAAACTGAAATAATTACTACACATACGCCAGAAAATTACTTTTAGGAATCTTAGAAATACGTACTTATAAATTACGAATTAATGATGGTGCATATAAAGAAAGAATTGTTTTTATTTTGTTGTTTTCTTTATTTATATAGTCCAACTGATATTCGCGGTCAGGAAATGTCTTTTAAAGGTTGTAGTTACAGTCCATTAAGTAAAACTATTTTCATTCATGATTGTAGGAATGGCTTTAAA
>JBBRJL010000421.1:0-3322 GCA_038219375.1 Chitinophagales bacterium
AAATGATCGTTTAGCTCCTGTTTATTTTATTATAAGTACTTAAAAGAATCTTGACAATTGACAGGTGTTTTGTTTTATAAAGAACATTTTGGTCTCTTAATTTTTTTGTCTAAAACTATTTAAACAAACTATGTCTTGGCCCTGCTAAACTATCAAAAATCATTCATTAGACTATAAATACAATAACTCAATCTGCTCAATAAAGCAAATGATATAAAAATAAATCATCGAAAAAAAATGAAAGTGTATAGTCTTAATCCTATTTATTTCTATTGAAATTAGAATAAATAAAATGACCATCATAAATATCAATATCAATCAATGATGGTTCTATTAAAATATGTAAAGCTCAGGTTGTAAATAGAATAAGCCACAAATATATAAACTTTTAATATATAAAAAAATATTTATCTAAAATTTATTTAATAAAATTAAGTTGAAATAAATATTTTCCACTTAAACACAAAAGTATTCCTTGGCATAGCCCATAAAAGACACACAATATTAATGATGATATTAGTGTTCAATAGCCGACTAGTTAAGCATAGAAAAGAAGCATTGAAGAAGTATCATGGTTTTAGTTAAATGATAGCTGCAAAGTGTTTTGGCAAAATTGTCAATAGTATTTACAATAGTAATTTTGTGTTTCATTTACTATAAGGTTGTTACATGTTTTTTAAATATTGAAGAGTAGAGATTAACTTTCAACCCTTATTGAAAATAGGTTGGTCTTGCGAGTCTTTTTTAAAGGAATATAAATTTGTAAGACAAATAAAAAAATATTATCTTATTTAACTCTTTGTAAAGCTAAAACATCCTTGAATTATACGTGGTATTATACCAGTGATTTTAGACTCATGATTACAGAACGTTTTTTAATAATTCTTGGCATAAAACATATTATATTATATTGAAAAAAACTGAATCTTTTAACTTTACCTATTAAAACTATATATTTGTGAAATAAATTCCATTACCATATGACATTACAAATAAAATAAATTGAACAATACCATGAAGCCTACAAAAAAAAAGTGTTGATGATCCAGAAGGCTTTTGGATAAAACAAGCAGAAACTTTTACATGGCATCAAAAGTGGCATACTGTACTGAAAAATGATTTTAATACTCCTGATGTCAGATGGTACGATGGTGGCAAACTCAATATTACTGAAAATTGTCTCGACCGACATATAGCAGCCAAAGGCGATCAAACAGCTATTCTATGGGAGTCCAACGAAGTAAATGAGCCATCTGTAAAATATACCTACAAAGAACTACTCGCCGAAGTAAATAAATGCGCAAATGTGCTCAAAAAACAGGGTATTAAAAAAGGTGATAGAATCTGTTTTTATATGCCTATGATACCTCAAGTAGCTATCGCCATGTTGGCTTGCGCGCGTATATGGGCTATCCACTCTATAGTCTTTGCAGGCTTTTCTGCCAATCCATTGGCAGATCGTATAAAAGATGCTGAATGTAAAGTGGTGATATGCTCTGACTACAACAGACGTGGACCAAAAATAATCCCTGTCAAAGAAGTTGTAGATGAAGATCCTTTCAGGAAAGAAATTTTAGCAACAGTCACCAAACATATAAGCCCTATCGCTAAACCCGATATGAAACAATTCATGGCCCAACTGCCCAAAAACAGATCAGGGGAAATCATGCGCCGTATCTTGCGCAAAATAGCAGAAGGTCAAATAGATCAATTAGGAGACACATCAACTTTAATAAACCCTGAGTCAGTAGAAGAATTGACAGCTGGAGCTTTGGTATGATTTTTTGTTAGTATGATCTAGAATGTAAGTTTAATTATTTGTAATTTGGTATTTACTATTTTTCAAAATAAAAAGTTTCTGGCAAAAAGTACTTTATATATGTTCTGAAAAGATGGAATTAGACATTCATACATACCATAGCAATCCATCCGTTGAAGACAAAGATATTTGTCTTCAACTTTACACTTTGATAAGTCAAGCTTTGGGAGAAGAAGAAGCAAAATTTGGCACGCACATCTAGTTTGGTTTTTGGATGGAAATCCTATTGTGGGTTATAACAAACAAAAACTAGGTATCAAACTGATGTTTTGAACCAAACCGAAGTTAACTTTTTTGCGTTATATTACTTAAGCATTACAATGATATGATGAGAAATAATCCTTTTCCTGTTTTAGTTACAGAAAGACTTTTGCTAAGACGAGTGTCTACAGAAGATGCTGAAGCTGTATTGGCTGGATACAGCGACCCACGTGTCTATCAATTCATGTCAGTCTCATACCACAATCTACAAGAGATAAAAGTTCAATTGGATTGGTATGAAAGATTACTATCAGCCCAATCAGGTATTTGGTGGGGCATTTGTATGAAGGAAGGTGGTCAGATGATAGGAAATGGTGGATTTCATGATTGGCACCATCAACATCGCAAGGCAGAACTTGGATATTGGTTGTTGCCTGAGTTTCAGGGTAGGGGATTGGCATCAGAGGCAATTACAGCAATGATCAATTATGGGTTTGCAGGCATGTCTTTACATCGCATCGAAGCAGAAGTAGAGACCGAAAATACAGCAAGTTCAGTACTACTGCGCAAATTGGGTTTTACGCTTGAAGGCATTAAAAAGGAATGTGAGTTTATCAATGAGAGGTTCGTAGATCTTGAAACATGGGCAAAATTGGAGAAATAAAAATGGCCTGAAAAACATATTATCAGACCATTTTTTCTAGATATTAAAGAGATTTTCTCTTAAAATGTATAGGCATATCCCGCAGAGATATTAAATCCTTGATTTTTGACATCGAGATTTACAATTGGATTGTTAAGCATACTTGTGAATCCTAAATTGTAACGTCCATCCATAAAGATTTTACCATGACCAGCTTTGACTTCACCTCCTAGACCTATTACACCAGAAAGTTCCCATCGATTGTAGATGTCATTATCAAGATTGATTGGTATGTGTGGCAAGTTGAAATCTAGAATGAAGGTAGCTCTAGGTCTTAATTCTGCATTAGCAGCGTATGCTACATTTGGTCCTGCAATAGCGTATAATTTGGCTTGATCACTTCCTACACTATATTTTATAAGCAACGGCATTTCTATATAATTGAGTCTTGTTCTCGCCGATCCACCTAATGGAAGATCTAATCCAAGTACGCTAACATCAAAGGTCTCTCTTATTTGAAAACCTTTTTGGATAAAATTAAGTTCGGGACGAAAAGATATAGCTGATGTCATAGGTATTTCAGCCATGATACCTGCTGTGAAACCTGTATATACTTTTTGTTCTGGAGCAAAAGTACCTAAGACACCATTGACACGAGT
>JBBRJL010000422.1:0-3313 GCA_038219375.1 Chitinophagales bacterium
GGTTTCTCTTGTCGTCATCAGATTCATGATTTTGCAGGGAGGAAGGCTGTGCATTGGGTGGAGAGTGTGGAGTATGTTATTGGGTGATCTGGTGATTGGGTGATCAGTGATTTGCAAACAATGCCGATATTGTGAGAAATAATTGTAAATTTGCAGTAAAAAAGAAAGCCATCGATGGAAGACAAGCCTAAAGAAATTATTGAGTTGGAGCGTGCATTGGGTATTGATCATGTGGATTATTATAAATGGGATGGGGAGAATGTAACGGAGTTGACTATTCTTAAACAGGGGTTAAAAGATATTACACCATTAAGCAAATTGAATTATTTGGAAAAGTTGGATTTGAGTTTTAATGAAATTACAGATCTATCACCTCTTTCTGGATTGAAAGGACTTAACACTCTAAATTTAAGAAGTAATAAAATTTTTAATATTATTCAGATTCCTGATCTGATGTTTCTCAGTGAACTTGATTTAAGCGAGAATCAAATTTCAGATATTTCGTCGTTAGGAAAATTAATCAATCTTCGATTACTAAATTTATTTCAAAATCAAATAACACATATTGATGTTATTAAAAACTTAAAAAAAATTGAAATTTTATATCTAAGTAGGAATAAAATTTCAAATATTTCTCCTTTAATAAATCAAAAAAATATTAACACTCTAGGACTGGGAGAAAATAAAATAATTGATATTACACCTTTAAAAAACATGTTATCTCTTAAAAGGTTAGATTTAGGCCATAATCAAATTGATGATATTTCGATTATTTCTAAATTATCTAACCTTCAATTCTTGGACTTATCTTTTAATAACATTTCAGATGGGTTTCCATTAAACAAATTATTAGAGAAAGGATTCGAGCTAAGTACTGAAATGGTTTACAAAAGCATTAGTAAAATAATTAGAATAAATGGGAACCCTATTGCAAATTTAGTTTGGGATATTTCTTTTGAGGATAATGGAAAAATCAAAGAATTCTTCACGAGGTTAAAAAAAGAAAAGAAAAAAGGAACACGACCTATTAATGAAGCCAAAATGATCATCATCGGCGAGCCTGATAGTGGCAAGACTACCTTGATGAATTACTTACAAGATATACCATTTACCGTTCCATCAACTACACAAGGATTTACTATAGGAAGATGGATCGTAGAGGAAAATCAAACTAACTACAGAATAAATATTTGGGATTTTGGAGGGCAAGATATACAAAGTACCGTACATCAGTTTTTTCTTACTCAAGATACTTTATATCTGATGGTGCTTAATGCTAGGAAGGACGAACTTCCAGATAAATATATAGAGCAAATCAAGTCTTATGCACCTGATTCACCGATCATCATTATAGTCAATCGGATAGAAGAAAATCCATCTTACGAGATGGGTATTAATAAACTAAAGGCATTGCACATAGATAAAAAGGGAAATTCACTGATCAAAGGGGTTTTTAAAGTTTCTTTGCTCAAAGGGCTTCGAGATTTGGATCCTTCTTACTTTCCCATGTTAGAAGAAATGAAACAAGCTATCGAAAAAGTTTTGCTCGGCATTGATCATATACGACGCCCTGTCCCTATTACTTATCTAGACGTAAAGGCATATTTAGAAAGTGCTTTTTTTGCTGACAAACCCTATATTAGTCATGATACATACGAGGTAATATGTCGGGAAAAAGGCTTAGATATACAATCTGATGGTGACCTGCTCGGATATTTAAACAATTTAGGTACAGTAAGATACTTTGAAGACCTAGGTTTGCGCAATCTCCAGATACTCAATCCTGAATGGCTCAGTGATGGCGTTTATAGGATATTGGTAGATAAACTCACCAAACAATTACGGGGCATCATCACAGAAAAGGACTTTGAAACCATCCTACAAAAAACAGAAGAACATCAGTTTGAATATCCCAAGCAGCACTATAATTATCTGATTCAGATGATTCGTAAATTTGATATTGGGTATTACGATGAAGAAACCAAAAAGATATTTATACCAAGGGCTTTTGGCTTAGACTATTTACAATCATTTGATGCTTCGATATACAAAAGTGAAGCCATTCACTTTTTCTTTAGGTATGAATCATTTATTCCATCTACCATCATGCCTGCTTTTATCACAAAGATGTTTGGTCTGGTCATGGACCAACTGTATAGCCAAGATGGTGTGGTATTAGAACAAAATGCCCAGTTTGCATTGGTCGAACAAACACCTATTAAAAATCGTATTGATATTTGGGTGAGTGGCGATAAATCCAAAGGTGAATATTTTGAGTTTTTTCTTGAAATTAGAAAGGTTTTCAGAGAATTCCATGCCAAGAGGCCAGGTTTGGTAGTAGATGAAATGATAGGTTTAGGAAAAAACAGCGATGTTTCAGTCAAATACAATCAGCTCATTGCCAATAAAATTAACGGTGTAAATGATTACATCGGAGAAGACGGTAAAAAATATAATATTGATGAGCTGTTAGGACGATTTGAAAATAAAAATAATACCATTCAGTATATCACTGAACAAAACAACTATCATGTAGGCGGCGATATGTACTCGGGCAATATATATATGCTGAAGCATAACTCAAGTGAGCTTATATCGTTGTTAAAACAAAACAGGTCCAATTTTACTGAAGACAAACGAGCAGAGATTGACAAAATAATCTTTGACCTAGAAATTGTTCAGACTACACCAATTGATAAAATCTCATCCAAATCCTTATGGCAGCAACTAAACGAGACGAGAAAAAACATCGCAAAAATAAGCAGTGAAGAAGCAGTAAAGTGGTTTACCAAAAGTGCTTTAGATGGTAAGTTTAATGAAACTATAATGAATGCCGCCAATAAGGTTTTGCAAGGGTTGCACAACCCTATGCTTAGAGATTTTGTTGATAATGGATCAAATATGATGTAATATGTTTACAGATGATACGATTTTGTCGTTAATTGAAAAAGGAGAAGATGGTTTTACACAATTTAAGGTAAAAGCCGATCGTAGTGAGAGCCTAGCAAAAGAAATGGTAGCTTTTGCCAATAGTGAAGGTGGCAACATCATTATTGGCGTGGCAGATGATAAAAGCATAGTGGGTGTGCAAAACATTGGAGCATTGAATCAATTGATTTCTAATGCATCTTCTCAAAATTGTGTACCTCCAATTCATACCATCACTCAAAACCTAATCATTGACAAAAAACTAGTAGTAATAATCTTAGTCCCACAAGGCATCCAAAAGCCATATCATACATCAAAACCCGTAGAGTATCTTATAAAGTCCGGCTCAGATAAAAGGCAGATGTCTACACAAGAATTGCAACGG
>JBBRJL010000423.1:0-3301 GCA_038219375.1 Chitinophagales bacterium
GTGGTAGCCCATTGATTAATAAAAATAGAGAAGCGGTAGGTCTGATCTTTGATGGAAATATAGAATCTTTGCCAGGTAATTTTATATTTGACGAAGAATATAATAGAACCGTTTCAGTACACGCTGGTGGTATCTATGCTGCCCTCAAATATATATTCAAAGCGGATAGAATCGTAAAAGAAATAGAGTAATTTTTAATACTCAAAGAAACCCTGCACAATTAATTGTGAACTTAGGCGGCTCCCATATAAAGAGCCGCCTTTTTAATTTTAAACCGACATTCCAATGAAAATCCAATACCATCAAAACGATATCGTAGTTTTTGAAAGTGCATTATACAGGACAACTTCGACTTTAATAGTTTTTCAGGATAGTTTACTCATTGTAGATCCTAACTGGTTACCTATTGAAATAGATTTTATATCCAATTTTATTAAAAAAAAATACCCAAATCACAAAAAATATCTTCTTTTTACACATTCAGACTATGACCATATATTGGGATATAATGCATTTCCCGGAGCTACTGTTATTGCATCACATTATTTCGCAAATAATCCCAAAAAAGATGAAATCATCCAACAAATCCTTGATTTCGATCAGGAGTATTACATAGAAAGAGACTACCCTATTTCGTATCCTAAAGTAGATATTGAAATTGTCAACGATGGTGAAATACTTACTATAGACGGCACAGACCTCCTTTTTTATCATGCTGTTGGCCATGTCAGAGATGGTTTATTTATTATTATTCCTGACAAAAAATGTTGGATAGCAGGAGATTATTTAAGCAATATAGAAATACCATTTATTGATTATGATTATGAAAAATATGTAAGCACTATTCATCAAGCGTCAAAATTATTTGACCGCAATAAAGATGTAAATATATTAATAGTAGGTCATGGAGATGTAGCAACAGATCGTTTGGAAATAGAAAGTAGAATTTCCCTTGATACCAAGTATTTACAATCGCTCAAGAGTCCCGACAATTTTGACTTTACATTATTTATAAAACAATACAGCAATAACCCAAATATGATCAAAGCCCATGAAAAAAATCTGGGTATGTAGTACTACTCTTCCACTTTTTCTTGTCGCTGTGGTTTATTCGTAATTAGTCCAAGCATCATTACAAGTGCGGTCAAAATTATTACTTGGATTATAAGTGATCTGTTTACAAATGGAATGTTTTGTGTCGGCCCGATTGCGAGGAAAAGTAGGATAGTAATCAGCCCTCTTGGAGCAATAAAGAGCAATGGTGATAATGAAAGTTTGAAGACTTTTAGTTGAATTGCTCTAAAAAGCAAAATTGCCGCAACAATTCCGACTGCCCAAGTCAAGGTTTCGGTATTCATAATTTCATCTGCTTGAATAAGATAGCCGAAAAGTAAAAAGAAAAGTGCTCTTACTAAAAATGCGGCTTCAATTGTCAACTCCTTAAATTTAAGAACTTCTTTATTCAACTCATCTGGTTTTAATTTTTCAATCCAATTAAATTGTTTTAATTCATCAAGATTACCAAGGAACAAACCAAAAAGCAAAATAAAAATTAGTGCTGGTAAATGATAAATTTCAGAAATGGCGAATATCAAAATGACCAGCAAAATGATTGGAACAAATTTTATGTGATGTTCGATTTTGCTGAGTAAAAAAGCGAGGCCGATTGTTGCAATAAAGGAAATAATAGCAATCATGAAGAGTTGTAATCCGAAATAGCCAAACGAAGTAAAACCAAAACTTTCATTAAAAGCAATAAAGGTGAAGAATAAGACACCAATTATGTCAGACAAACTACTTTCATAAATTATAAACTCTTTATTGAAGGGGGTCAGTGATTTTACACTTGGAATAGCAATGGCGCTGCTGATTATACAAAGTGGTATGGCATTAATCAAGCTGTCTTTGAATGACGCATTTCCGAAATGTTGAAACAAAAATGTAAGCAAAAAAGCTAATGCAATCATTGGGAAAAGAGAAGCATAAAATGATTTTTTGATGAGTGATTGTTTAGATTTGTTGAATTCTAATTCAAGAGAACCTTCCAAAACAATCAAGATAAGTCCTACCGTTCCTAAAATCGGAAGTATAGGTGTCAGGTCGGGAATACTAATAACAAACAATTGGGCTAGTTGCTGAACCGCAAAACCTAAAAACAATAATAGAATTACCGAAGGCACTTTTGTCTTTGACGATGTAAGGTCAAAAACATATGCAAATAGCAGTAAAGTGCATATTGTAATAATAATTGCAATGGTCATGATTGTCGGTTATTTTTATATCTGTTTTCGAAGGTTTGCACCATTCTCAAAGCATTATAGCTAACATTAAAGTAATGTGTCAAAAATTTGGGATTAAAAGCATTATCAATTTGTAAAACGGTGTAAAGATATATAAAATCTAGATAGCTTGTCTACAGTGATAATGAAACGTGGCTATCAATCACGCTTGGATATGTACTTTACACTGAACTCAACCCTTTGCGAAGGGTGACCGAGTGGTAGCTTTTGCAAAAACTATCCAACAGACTAAACGACTGATGGAAACGAGAGAAACGCAACATCAGTTGCGGCTAGGGGTCATGTATGCGTAAGTACGGTTGTGCCGAATAGATGTGATACATGTAAGATTGTGTGGGCCGCAGCGTAGGCGCTCCCCATCAGTTACGGCTGGTGGGGCCGTCTACTCGATTATACACAGTTTTATTCTATGAACGTAACAATACCTGAGTCCATATCATAAACTCCACCTACAATCTTAATCTGTCCCTTATCTTCCATTTCTTTCAAAATTGGACTCTTAGCTCTTATTTGTTCGATGGTATTAAGCACATTACTTTCACATACTTTTGCAACAAATTCTTCATTTTTAGAAGTTCGGTCGCCTTCATAGACTACTTTATCAATAGCAGGGCGAATTTTTGTAAGCATTGCAGTTATATTCCCCAATTTGACATCATCAATTGCTGCTTTAACTGCTCCACAATGTTCGTGTCCCAAAACTAAAATTAGTTTAGAACCTGCTACCTTACAACCAAACTCCATACTACCTAACAAGTCTACATTAACGAAATTGCCCGCTACCCTTCCAACAAAAATATCTCCAATTCCTCTATCGAAAACGTCTTCTACTGGCACTCTGCTATCAAGACAAGAAAGTACAACTGCTTTTGGAAATTGACCTGTTGCACTTTTTCTAACCTGTGCAGAGTGGTCTCTTGCAGTCAGGTCGTTATTAACGAAGCGTTTGTTTCCTTCTTTAAAAGAGTTTATAACATCATCGGGCGATAACGCATCTCTTT
>JBBRJL010000424.1:0-3298 GCA_038219375.1 Chitinophagales bacterium
ATTTTTTGCTCAAGCAAAACCGCTCAGTCTTTTCCTTAACGCTATTTTACGAAATTTTGACTAAAAATGAAAAGGCCATTCCCACGTTGAACTTGGCGTTATACCAATTATATTTATAAAATAGTCCAAAATAAATAAATAGATTTTTTATTCAGGCGATTCATAAAATATTTTCATAGCCTTCGCTAAGAAAATATTTTATGAAGAAGAATCAATGAAAAAGATGAAGTTTATTGGATTATTTTGTATGTACTATTGTTATTTATGCTATTTTAATAAAAAATTGTCTGATAAAAATTTACAATTCAGTAAATGATGGTTAAGTAGTTAGTATACAACGCATTAATTACTTGTTTATAATATTTAATTATTTGTAATTATCTTATTATCAGGGATTTAAAATCTCCGAAACTTCAGTAAGTTAATAAAAAAAAGGTGGTACAAATTCTTAAATCTGTACCACCTTTAAGTATAACTTTCGGAGTCTTCCTTTCTATTGAATTTTTATGTTATCTAGCCTGTAAGAAGATGTGTTTGTACCTCCTACTCCTTCGTATTTGAATCCTACTTTTACCTTTGCGCCAAATGATTTTAGATCAATATTTCCCGAAGGTATAAAAGCGTTATCTGCATCTGCATTTACAGCTACTCTGGCATTTATTTTTGTCCAGGTAGATGTCGTAGGATTACCCGTATAATTTGTAGTCACCCAAACTGTCAATCCGTCGTGGAACCAGAATGCTTTTGCACTTTCAAAAGTAAGCGTTGGCGTTTTATCTGTATCTACCTCAGGTGTGATCAACCATGTCTCCATTGCAGGAGCAGTATCATTGAAAGCGGTAGACTGTGCATAAAGATTGCCACTGAATAGTTTTGCTTGCCATTTTCTAGTACCTTTTACCGCTACATTCTCCCATCCTGAGATGGTAATATCCATATTATTGGTTTGACCTGAGAATGCTTCGTCGATACCTTCTCCAGGAGCACTACCTTTACATACACATAGAGCATCATACTGATCATTTACTGTAGCTGCATTTCCATCATTACATAGACCTCCAGGAAAAATGGCAGCATTCGAAGGAGAACAATCTTGCCCATTGGCTACGCCATCGCCGTCACAGTCAGCTGTTGCTACATTAACATCACAAGGTCCTCCACCAGTTATATCACCAGGATTTCGGATAGAAATTTGTTTGCCTGATGTGAAATCAGATACAATCGCTGTGATAGTAATAGTACCTGAGGGTAATACTAAAGCACCAAAAGTAGAAGTTGCAAATGTAAAAAGCGCAATCTCTCCAGATGCATCCTTTACCTTTATTCCACTATCAGATAGTTTAGCACCGCCGATCAATGTTGCATTTTCTATTTTAATTAGGGTAGATTCATGTTTTGATATGTCTATCTGAGATACAGTTAGAATTTTCGGAGCTACAGTTTTACCTGAAGCTACTACCTCTACGCTAGTATTTTCAAGATTTTGTACTTGAAGTATATTATTAAATTCGGAAAGTGACCCACCGGTGAGCCCAACTTTCACTTCTGTTCCTAAAGGGATATTGACAGCTGATTTAAATCTACATAAGATTCCGAATTCACCATCTTGAACAATTACGTTTTGCGCATTAATATTTTTATTGGCAATATCAGAAATGACTATACCTTGTAAAAAACCTGAAGTGAGTGTTTTGGCCGTTCCTGTGAATTGGGATCTTAGATTTTCGATGGTCACTTTTTCGCCACTCGGTCCGCCGCCGCCACCACATCTTTCCTTATCAAAAACGACGTCAGCTGCACTTCTGATAAATAGCTGCTTTGTCGTACCAAAAACACCGTAAATAGCTGTCACTGTGCCATTTTTGGAAGGAACATTTTGATTTGCAAACTTTGAATACCCACTATTCCTCAAGATGATAACATTATTATCACAATCTGTAATATTAACATTTACGTTTTGTGGAGGATCAGAAGGTGCGTATGTAACACCATCACCGATTGTAACAAATTGCATACCTTCGAGTCGAACAAGTGTATTTACATCGCTTGGACTTAGAGTATTAATGGTTCTAAGACGAGGCTTTACTTCAAAATTGTACATTCCAGGTATGACGGATTGGGCCAATAATGTAGTCGGAATACGACCGAGTGAAGGCCTTGTCCCATCAAGGTTGATGCCAAATCCGATCTGGGGATTACCATTATTATCTGAAATGGTCAGCCCTACTAATTTAACAAATACTCTTCTGCCTATCGGATAAATGTTACCCATATTGGTCTCATCAATTGATAATGAAATACCTAGTTCTGAGTTTTCATCGTGAATATATATTAATTTATAAATATTACCATCTTTGTCGTCAGAGACTACAATTCCTTTGAGATATTTGTCGACTGTTATTTCCACAAATTTTCCAGGAATATAAAACTGAGATAATAACTCCGGTAGACTTATGATTTGGTCTGTCCTAATTTCTGGATCTACGCCATCTCTTGGTGGTGAATCAAAATTTTCTTTAACGCAACTTGATATGGTAATAAAAGCTACTACGCAAAACAACATCCAACTTCTAAAAACAAAATTTTTCATTCTATAATATTTATTTTTTATTAAATTTTTTATCTTGGGAATATATATGCTACATTCAAATTATAATTTAAACCAAATGAGTAAAAATATCTCGGTGGAAAACGATCTACATCTTTCTCAACAAAATCAAATCTTAACTGCTCAAAACCACCTGTGATAAAATTGGTATTATTCAGGATATTACCAGCGTTGAGATTAACATTTATAAATGCTCCGTTTTTGAACCTATATGATTTACCCACAGATAAATCTACCGTAATTGCGTCAGGAAGTCTTTCTTGATCTCTCACTTTGCTTAGTAACTCTGATTGGGTTTCAGGATTTAAAGGTGATACACCCTCTATCGTCCTTCGGTCAGGATTGAATGACAAATAATTTCTGCTAAATCCATTTACATTCAAATTCCAATTCCAATACTTACTACTCCTGTATGCTATGCCCACTGTTCCAGCCATTTGTGGCATACCAGTTACATAAAAATCTTCAATAAACACTACTCTGTTTTGTACAAAATCTTCTGCGCTATTATCTCTTGATATGGTCACCAAAGGCCTGCTTGTATGGATATATTCTCCTACTGAACCTGCAGCCGTCAATGAAATTTTTGATGTGAGATTGTATTCTAAACCAAATTCAACGCCCATATGTCTACGATCAATACCAGTCATAAGGTAATTGACGAAAGTTCTGAACTCTTCATGATAAAAT
>JBBRJL010000425.1:0-3294 GCA_038219375.1 Chitinophagales bacterium
CCATTACCTTTTTTTTTGATTTTGTAAGTCTGTTTATTGTTTTGGTCCAAACTTCCCAAGTGAAACCAAGCGTCTTGATGTATCCATACACCTGCATCATCACGATTTGGAGACAGGATTTGTTGCAGTTTATTTTTTCTATCTTCTGCTTTCAGGGTCAATTGATCATATCTTGGTGTGACATTTTTCTTATTGGGAAATAGCCAGATTTGGAGAAACTTTACATCTTTAGTTGCATTTTTATTTTTTTCACTGTGTGTGATACCTGTTCCTGCACTCATGGCCTGAATATCTCCGTTTTTTATCA
Organism: Chitinophagales bacterium; assembly: GCA_038219375.1. Taxonomy (GTDB): domain Bacteria; phylum Bacteroidota; class Bacteroidia; order Chitinophagales; family Saprospiraceae; genus OLB9. The sequence goes on from JBBRJL010000425.1 coordinate 308, forward strand.
CGGCTACATTACCCATGCTATCTTGATGCTCAAGGTCACCTTCTAGCGGTATAGAAATGATCTCCATATTGTCGTGGGGATGCCTACCGAAGCCATTTCCGCCCGTTACTATATCATCATTGAGTACACGAAGCACACCGAAATGCATCCTTTCAGGATTGTAATAATTGGCAAAACTAAAGGTATGGTGACTATCCAACCATCCATGATTGGCGTGTCCACGAGTGTCTGATTTGTGGATTACTGTATTTGACATTATTTTTGATGTTGTATTTGGTATGTGATTGAATCCTACTATTTTGTCTTCTGTGAATGGCTCTAGTGCTTCGAGTTCGTCAATATCATTGGTGATGAGACTTCCGACGGCATTAGAAGCTACAAACATTCCGGTACCAAGAAGCCCTTTTTTTAAAAAATCTTTTCTGTCCATGATTACTTAAAGTTTTAATGGTGGATTGAATATATTTTGTGTTCGGTTTAAATTTTATACAAAGATACGTTGGTATTACAATCAAAATCCTTAACCTAGATTAAGAAATTCTAAATAAGTATTATTTTTTTACTTTACGTCTCATTTTACTCAGAAATTCTGGTGTCACGCCTATATATGCCGCTATTTGTTTTTGAGGAAGACATTCGATAAGTGTTGGATATCTTTGACAGAAGTCGTGGTATCTGTCACTTGCAGTAAGACTTAGTCCATCCATGACTCTTTTCCTAGATGCTACTAGTGAATTTTCAGTAATTATCCTGAAGTACTTTTCAAAAGCGGGTATTTTTTCGAATATATCTATTTGGTCTTTTCTAGATAACAAATACACATTGCTGTCATCGATTGCATCTATATAGATATTACCAGGTTTTTGTGATATAAAAGAGAACATATCAGTAATCCACCAATCGGGCGGTGCAAATTGGAGTATGTGATCAAATCCATTATCATCAATAGTATAAGATCTTAGACAGCCAGAAACGACAAATGCAACAGATTCAGAAACTTGGTTTTCTTGAATAATAAATTGTTTTTTTTTCAGTTTTCGCTCCCTAAGCTTTGACTTGAAATAAGCACTTTCATCTTCACTAAGTGAGATATATTTTGAAATGTTATGTAATAAGAGATCACTAGACATAAAAAGTAAATTATTCTAGCAATTTCAACACACATGTTATCGACTAGTTTAATTAATGATGCATCTAAAGACTATTTTTTACAACCTTTTTAAAAATTTCAATCATACTCGTCAATTATGACAATGATAAGATTAGATAGTTTTAACTACGTTTTTGAGAATTACTCATTTTTAGAATTGTAAGCTAAGTCCTAACATGGGCCAAAGTTCGAATCCATAGTCACCTTTTTTCAGTGTACGTTGACCTATAAAGCCTCCACTGATAAAAAGTGGTTTATAAATCCTAAAATCAACTAAACAATTGATGCCCGCCTGATAGTTGTTATAACTCATGAAGTCATCGCCATCATTAGGGTTGATAGAGTAATTGCTGTATCCAAATGATACATCCATGTTGAACGATGCCCTTTCATCAAAAAAAGGTTCTTTGTATCTCAACATTATACCGCCTTTGTGAAATACCTCATGTGATGTATTAATAAAATTGTTAATACGCTGAGAAAAACTGCCATAGTACAGCCCTGTATAAAATTGCTCACTGATAGAAAATAGGAAGTTAATGTTTGTGGGTAGATAAGAGATTTTATTTCCATTAACCAAGTTATCAGGTAGGTACGAAGAATGTACAGAAACGATTCTTTTTTTTCCAAAATAGTTGCTTTGGGTTCGTGCAAAAAAACATGAAAATAGGAGTGCAAAGATGAAAAGGTATCTCATAAATTTTAAGTTATTTAATTAATAATATTTATAAATAAAAAGAACAAAAAATATAAGTAAAGAAATGTACGCTCAAGCTTTATCGTCTGTGAATGTCCATTTGTAAAGTAAGATTTAGCAGCCTATTTCTATTTACCCCTCGGCCATAATCATAATTGTATCCTGTGTTCAGTATGATACCAAAATTTTTATATATACTCATGTGGAGTCCTGCTTCTATCCCAAAAGTAAAGCCACTAATTCTAGGGTTGAGTTTTTGGATTTTGCCCGTTTCACTTTGTTCATAAGAGATATTGGTTAAAGAAAAATTTTGACCAGCATAAAAATTTAAAAACTTGTATTTTTTTATAAATTTCCTAGTAATGTATCCAAAATGGAATAGTTCCTGTTCGTTGAAATTACTGAAGCTCATACCACCAGTGGCATATACATATAAATCATCCATCACTTGAAAACCAAGCGATGGAGAAATTTCAAAACTATATATATCTTTTACTGACTTATCCTCTATAAAAACGCCTGAACCACTTGCCCGCAATCCCAATGCGAAATCATTATTTTTCTGACTAATTCCGCTGGAGTGGGAGCATAGGACAATGCAAGGAATTACAAACGATGTCAACCAAAAGCTCCGAAAGGAAAGATCGGTTATTAGAATTTGAAATTTATATAACATGTCATTAGAATTAAGTATTTATAGAACTGGCAATTTTATTATCCAAGTGACGTGTCAAACATACTCATCTTTAAACTTTAGTAAGTTATTCATCATTTGCAAAAGAAAAAATCGAGACTAAAAATAATTGTCAAAATTTTTGTAAACCAATTGACCAAATTGTAAGTAAATTTAAAATGTTAAAAATAATTTTCATCGTCAATCCGAAAAGCATCTAAACTCAAGTAACTGTGTTTGTTTTCTTATACTTTCTGTCTATTTACTAAATCAACCCAACGATTTTGATGTCGGTCAAATTTACTACAATAATTTGATTTGGAGATGTATTTCCATGTTTCTTTATATTTAATGATTTTATGATATCAATAAATATAATTTATGAGTCCACTCCGAAAACACCAACTGTTTGACAATCAGCTGTTTTTACTCTTTATCCGATGCCCGACGCCCGACGCCCGACGCCC
>JBBRJL010000426.1:0-3277 GCA_038219375.1 Chitinophagales bacterium
AGATCTGGATCAATACATTTTTAATGATCAAAAGGGTATTTCAGATTCTCTACACAGGTCCTTGGAACTATTCGACCAAAAAGGAAATACGCTTTTCAATAATCATTTTGCAAATTTTCACAAGACCAACTTATTGTTTCAGAATGCTCGACAGGTGGCTACCAATTTGTACCATAATCCATTCGAAGATAAATACATTTTCAGGTTTACCATTGCAAAAACGATTTATTCTAATACTAATTGGTACTTGTTTGTCACCCATCAAAACGTAAATAATAACAAAAATAAATTTCTTGCAGAAGTAAGGGCTAAATACAGTTATGCTACATTTAGTAAGAAAAATCTTATCGAAAAAAACGAAGCCAATCAATCGATGCCTGATATCAACCTGATAAGTGCACTCGATACGACACAGATTACTTCAGGGTACTCCTTCGTAGTATCAAGACCATCGTCACAATACAAAATAGTATCATTCAAAAAAGTATCGGGTCTCATTAAGCCCATTTCTTTATTCAGTTTTATATTTACTCTAAGTGGACTTATTCTTTTAACTTTATCACTGGTCAACACTAAATTTGATTTTTTACCTGACAACATTTCCCTAAGATTCGGATCCCGATCATCGCTGAAGACCAAGATACAACTAGCCATTATTTTATTAATATTGGTTACATTCCTTATCATCGGTGCTATAACTGGATACTACTTCAAAAATCTGATAGAAGCTAATCAACTCAATAAAAACAGAGAAGAAACTACAAGCATTATTCAAAACATAGACTCTGATATCCAGAATATGGCTGATGACGAGAGCGCTTTGACCATGCTCAATACCAAACTGAAAGAATATTCTTTTGTCCATAACAAGGAGTTGAGTCTTTATGATAGCCAAGGTAAATTGGTAGGTTCATCCGTCAATGGTGCGAATCGTATCAGGTTACCCTTCAGTATCTGGAATAGCATTTACCACAGCAATGTAGATAGAAAGCCATCTAACAAATACAATAAAATGGAATCTGACTATGCGCCTGTATACCTCAGTCAAAAAGAGCCGTTGGCATACATAGGAATCACTCATAAGTCTTTTAATAACTCCTCCAAAAGCATTCTTGACTTCCTGAGTACGATACTGAATGCGTATATCTTTTTGTTTTTGATAGCTGGGGCGATTGCCATCACCATAGCCAATTCTATCACACAACCATTAAGTATCCTTGCAGAAAAACTCAAAAAGTTCAAACTCGGAAAAACCAATGAACTCCTAGAGTGGAAGTCAAACGACGAGATAGGCACGCTGATACACGACTATAATAATCTCACCCACGAACTCGAGCGAAGCGCGGGTATCATAGCTAAAACAGAGCGAGATATGGCATGGCGCGAAATGGCAAAACAAGTAGCGCATGAGATAAAAAATCCTTTGACACCTATGAAACTCAGTATTCAATACCTAGATAGAACGGCCAAAGAGAATCCTGATAGAGCACAAGAATTGATACCAAGGATATCATCTACGCTGATAGAGCAAATAGATAATCTGACACAAATAGCAAATGAGTTTTCGAATTTTGCGACTATGCCGCAAGCGAGCAACGAAAAAATTATCCTCAATGAAATCGTCGAAGCCATCCACGACCTATTCAGAAAACGAGACGATATGGACATAAACATGATCGAACCAATAGATGATCTTTATGTATTTGCAGATAAAAATCACCTTGTCCGAATACTAAACAACTTATTAAAAAATGCCATTCAGGCAATTCCTGAAACCCGACGTGGCAGAATAGAAATAGAGCTAAAACGACAAGGAAATGATGCGCTCATCCGTATCACTGACAATGGCACTGGCATACCTGACCATATGAAAGACAAGGTATTTACACCCAATTTTACGACCAAAAGTTCGGGTACGGGACTTGGTCTTGCTATCTCTGCCAATATGATAGAATCGTTCAATGGTCGTATCTACTTTGAGACGAGAGTAGGATCTGGTACAGATTTTTTTGTATCTATTCCGTTGATGCGATTGGACGACTATTTTGGGGATGAAAACCGGGTGATTTTAGAGTAACGAGAAAAATTATATTGAAAGCACCAAGAATCGACAAAAAGGTAAAAAAATGGGTGGCCAGTATATTGAACGATTTTTAGAAGTCTTTGATTTGCAAATAGTAGAAGGTTAAGAAAGTATAAATTAGAAAATACGATTTTTAAGTTTATTCAATCCTTTTATATTCTTTCAAAATTCTTTTCACTTCTTCTTCCCTAAAATCGGTGATATTGGCTAACAAAGATATAGAGTGTCCTTTATCAAAACCATTCAGAATTGCCTCAATCTTACCTTCAAGTCTACCTTCAAGTCTACCTTCAATTTTTCCTTCGATCTTACCTTCGAGTCTACCTTCAAGCATTCCTTCTGAAATTAAAGATTCGTACAATGTAATAAAATAGATAATAAAATAATTTACTTAATCCTTTTCAAAACTCCGGTATAAATTTCAGGCCGCTACCTTCCCAAAATCGAGTATTTTACGTTTAAGCTCGATATTATTTTGCAACTCTGGTGCAATATCATAGTTGATAAATATTCTTTCGAGCAAAAATTGATTAAATAACTCTGTTTTAATATCTTGAATTGAGCAAATACACGGTTGATCTCGATCGATGCCTTGCCGAATGATTGCTTTGGATACATTGACTGCTGTCATGGCGTAATTTACATGACTGAATATCTTTTCCTTTGACCTAGCTTGACAGGTTGCTAAGCCTGTAAATTGTTTACCATCTCGGAATATAAATTCCATTTGAAATCTGGCTTTGTAATATCTCACAATATCTATTGCTGTTCGTGAAATGTTAGTACTATAATATAGGATGGTATTTACTACTGGTCCATTTTCGTTGATATATTGGGTGTAAGCCAATTTAATATTTATTTTCAAGCTCACTGAGTAAACTTCCAGTTCATATATGATCTTTTCCTCATCTTGGTGAGATATTTTAAATTTAGTTTTATCTATTTGGGTAAGATCTACTTTGCCTGTATATTTTTTTGGACGACCTCTTCCATCCTTTTTGGGTCCGTTATATAGATATCTTAAATTGGCATCATGGCGTAACCTACAGATTACTTCTAATCCCATATCCAGCATGGCACTCACAAATTTTTGCTTATTAAACCATCCATCTACTACCAATATTGTACTGTGCTTTTTCAAAATATTAATCCTATCGGAAAATATTTTGCAATAATGCTTTATAAGACCACTCT
>JBBRJL010000427.1:0-3275 GCA_038219375.1 Chitinophagales bacterium
AGGATAAAGTTTGTTTTATTTTCATCAAAATTGCTCTCTCCATCATCATTATCACTTGGTCCTCTCAAAGCGACTTCACTGAATAATTCTTTGGGCTTTAGGAAATACCCCAATTTCTCTAAGGATTCTTCTTTTGTGGCATCCATATACGGTGTACATTCAGCCATTTTAGAAGTGATTTCTCTAAATTTTATTTTATCCTGTAGGAGTATGTAATTAGCAAACAGCTCCATCTTTTCACTCAGATACTTATAAAATATAAATCCAAGGATATAATCCCTAAACTCATCAGCATTCATTTTGCCCCTTAGCGTATTGGCAATATTCAACCCTCGGCTTCTAGTATCTTTTTACACTCTTCAATCATTATAAATGTTTTGATTCCTTGGTAAGATTTATTACTTTGCAACTTTATCCTTTATTTCCGTCGCTCTGTAAGTTAGGGATATTTGGTTCTACTACCATTTTAATGGATAGAGTTGAGGGCCTCCCTGAAAAAATAATATTGCACTTCTGAAATTCTTAAAAGTTCGATACCCTCTACCGCAAAGTTTTATCTCTTGTATTTTACCATTTAACCTTTCTGCCATTGCATTTGTATGGGTTGATATCATTACATTTGTTCCAAAACAACTTTGATACTTGTCAATAAAGTAACATTAATTTAGTGTTATCTTTATTATTGGATGAACATTTTTTAGTTTTATTAAAAATCGTATAATCTTTAATATCAAAACCAACATTGCTCATCAAGAAATAAAAGCTTAACAATGATATACTTCCAAAGAAAGTTGTTTGGCCATTTTAAAACTAACATTTTCTCCTGGGCAAAGTGACAATTATAAAACAGATATTCTTAAGTAGTATGTTATAATGCCATTATTCCTACAAAATATGATTGAAACTAAAAATTACGACATGCAGACCTGCATCATGACCTACACTGGCCACATTGACTTGCAAATACTGCTGTAGCTGCATAGGTTTGAATATTTACTATTTACAAACAAATTTTCATGTCTAATAAATGCTCTATTGTCTAAAGTCTTTGGATTGAGAGCATTTATATTATATCCTCTAGAAAGGTATGGATCTTATGCAGTTATTAAATTATGTGTGTAAGTGATGAATGAGCAAGTATATATCAGGGACACTCTAGAAGTCGATCTTATAAATTAAAATTTGTAACCATTATTTTTTTAAGAAAAGAAATGCCAAAAAGCTATTTCAAATATATTAAACGCAAGATACAGAATGTTTTTATTGCCATTTTACTATAATGTAACAAACCTTATTTTGTTTTTATAAATCTTTGAAAATTATTGTATAATCATTCATTCAAGTAAAACTGCAATTCTGTCATCAATCAATGAACTTTACTATCAAATAAAAGCTATGAACTTCTTCACGTCAGATTCTTTTTGATGTATACAAATCATGAACTTGCACAAGTATAGGTATGTTACAGGCACGAGTTTGCTACTCGCGCTTGTAATGCTACCCAATGCAGGAATGCTTTTGATACATGTCACGATTTAGAGAAATCTATATTAAAGTTTCCTGTGATGATAAGTCCATTATTATATTGAATAACATTAGCACCATTGATCTCACGTCCAAACATTACTATTTGGTTGAGATAACCTCCTTCTATTCTGACTTTGCTATTAATTCTATACCCTAACAAAAGTCCTACACGATTTTGGTCAAAAATATTCTCTCCTACATTTTCGCCAAACCCAACGAAGGTCTCATTATAAAAAACGAAATAGGGTGTTCCGTCTACGATGGCATTTCCTTTCAGCGGTATCTGGAGTCGGAGCATATACCTCAATCTATTGAGAAATACAAAATCATCCTCCTTATCTAGGCTAGCATCCGTATATCTTCCAACCCATCGCTGCTCAAGCATAAATCTATGTAAAAAATCCACTATTGCTATCTTGTCAGTTACTGTAGCCACTTGATAGATCCTTCGTTCGGTAAAGTCCTTACCTTGACCATTAATGGGGATATCTCCATAGGGGAAGGTCTCAATCCAAGCATAACCCGCCCTGAACTGAACATTAGGATGCAGTTGATAATTTAGTCCAACGCGAAGCAGACCTTGCTGCCAGTTTTGAACTAATTCTGTTCGCCGCCACTGATATTCTGTATGTAAACTAAACTTAGAATTGACCTTAAAAGTTCCGAAATATCCATACCAGCCTATAGTGTTGCGATCATTGATTCTAGTGTTTTGGGCCATAACAGAAGTACCCAAGAATAATGCAACCAAGATATACACATATCTAAGATTCTTCATTACTTCTTAACTTTCTGTAGGGGTGAACCTTGCATCGTCTCTTCTAGAAATTCAACCATGCCTGTATGAATATCATATACTGCACCTACAATCATGATTTCACCATCTTTATATTTTTTATACATAATAGGCTCTAAATCCCTTATGTTATTAACTTGGTCGATTACATTCTGACGCACTGCATTATTGACTGGATCACCAGGTAGATGAGCACATTTAGCGACAGCAGGTTTAATCTCGTTGATTAATGTCACGATATGTCCGGGTACATTTTCTGGTCGTTTTACAGCAGCAGCTACAGCTCCACATTCCGTGTGACCTAGCACGACGACAAGCTTCGTACCTAACATAAGCGTGGCAAACTCCATACTACCATAAGATGCAGCAGCTGAGACCTGACCTGCGGTACGAATAATGAAAAGATCACCTAAACCTTGATCAAAAATCACCTCGTTAGGTACTCTTGAGTCGGAACAACCTACTATGGTTGCAAAAGGCGCTTGACCACTCTCTAGTTCTTTGATCGTTTTTCCGTCTTGTCTAGGCCTGATACTTTTACCTTCGACAAATCTCATATTACCACCCTTCAACTTCCTAAGACCAACTCTTGGATCAGAATATGCTGAATCACGATCAACAATATAATAATCTTTACGCCATTTGGTAGAGTCTACTGTTACTTTTTCTACAGTAGGTACAGTGTTCTTCTTACCATTTTTTTTCTGGCCCAAAGCTACATTTGTAATCATCAACAAAGCAAAACTAAAAAGAAATAAATACTTCACAAACTGAATGTTTTAATTGTTATAAAAAATAAACTATGCCCTATAAAATTAATTGAAATCAATCACACTTTGAGTCCAAAAAAAAATAACAATTAGAAAATATAAAGGTTTTTAAAAAACTTAAATTATAACAGCCTAAATTACTTTGTGACGATATGGCGATAAACTTTAATAAGGGGATTGTA
>JBBRJL010000428.1:0-3273 GCA_038219375.1 Chitinophagales bacterium
CCTGTTCCTGTTGTATATGGTATGACCATAGGCGAATATGGTCAAATGATCAATGGTGAAGGATGGCTACCAAATAAGACAAAATGCGAAATCACTGTCATCCCTTGCAAAAATTATACACATAGTAATTACTACTCTTTACCAATAAAACCAAGTCCAAACTTGCCAAATGACATATCTATTTTACTGTACCCTTCGATTTGTTTTTTTGAAGGTACAACACTCAGTCTTGGTAGAGGCACCGAAAAACAATTTCAAGTCATTGGGCATCCTAAACTAACGTCTGATTTTTATTTTACTCCGATGCCAAACGAAGGCGCAAAAGAACCTCCTCTTAACGGTCAAAAATGTTTTGGTGTCGATCTTAGCAAAGTGACAACAGGTAGTATCATAAACGCAAAAAAAATAGATATCTCATACCTTATTGACTATCATAATAAAATGACATCCATTGGGGAGAAATATTTTTTAGACAATCTTTTCATTGACAAACTCGCAGGTACAGACTTACTTCGTAAACAAATAGAAGCTGGAAAATCAGAAATAGAAATTAGAAAAACATGGCAGTCAGGCCTTGAATCCTTCAAAAAAATAAGAATTAAATACTTGCTTTATTAAAACAAATCAAACTTTTGTCATAATATATCATGTCATTTATCTACACCCGATAGATATGTCTAAAATTTACAATAACAATTGAATCTTCTAATTTTACAAAATTTTAATTAAAAATAAATGGTGTTTTCACTCAAATATTTAAAATATCTCTATATCTTTGTAATAATTTTTAGACTAATCTAAATATTATTTTAAACATGACTAATCATTATATTGGATTTAGGTTATTTTCAATATTATTATTGATGACTTCCATTACTATCCCCTCCTTTGGTCAATTAAATACCATCAAAGGAACAGTGCTCTCATCAAATGGGGAAAAACTATCGTTTGCAACCGTCATCATCCTAGGAACTACAGAAGGTACAACCACCGACATAGATGGCAACTTTGCATTATCAATTGCACAAAATGATGCCGCAATTATAGCGTCATACATTGGATACAATAGCGAGACTTTGGATTGGACGAAAGGAAAAACACTTTCCTTCAAATTAAAATCATCGTCCGCAGTTCTTGATGAAGTGGTGGTATCAGGTACGATGAAAGAAGTGACTAGAATGAACAGCCCGATTCCTATCGAAGTGTACACACCTGTTTTCTTCAAACGAAATCCAACCCCAAATCTTTTTACAGCACTTGAGAATGTCAATGGAGTAAGACCACAACTTAATTGTAACGTTTGTAATACCGGTGATATCCATATCAACGGTATGGAAGGACCTTACACGATGGTTTTGATAGATGGCATGCCAATAGTTTCTGCCCTCTCTACAGTCTACGGTCTGATGGGTATCCCGAATAGCATGGTACAACGTATAGAAGTGGTCAAAGGACCTGCTTCTACATTATATGGATCAGAAGCAGTGGGTGGACTTATTAATGTGATCACCAAAAATCCAGAAACGGCTGCAAGGTTTTCTATAGATGTCAATACCACTCATTATCATGATCTTAATATAGATCTCGGTACAAAAGTAAAACTAGGTAAGGCAACAGGTTTGTTAAGTGCCAATGTCTTTCATTTTGATAAAATATGGGATATCAATGGTGACAATTTTACGGATGTGACATTACAAAAAAGAATATCCTTGTTTAACAAATGGAATTTCAAAAGGAAAGAAAACAGACTGGCCTCCATTGCATTCAGATATGTATGGGAAAACAGATGGGGCGGAGAACTAAAATGGACACCTGAGTTCAGAGGTGGCGACAGTATTTACGGAGAAAACATCATTACCAAAAGAGCAGAACTGATAGGTAATTACCAACTTCCGACCAAAGAAAAGCTCACCCTCGCCTACTCCTATAACCTTCACGACCAAAATTCTGTATATGGAACCACCTATTACGTAGCAAAACAACAGATAGGTTTTGCGCAATTGACTTGGGACAAATCACTCAAAAATCATGATCTACTTGCAGGGCTTGCATTTAGATATACGTATTATGACGACAATACACCCGTGACCGCTGATGGAGATAATCTCAATGTCAACAAGCCTTCTCATGTGTATCTACCAGGTATTTTTTTACAAGATGAAATCACATTGTCACCAAAACAAAAACTACTTGCTGGCATCAGATATGATTATAATTCAGAACATGGAAGCATCCTTACGCCAAGGCTAAACTACAAGTGGACACCAAATGACAACAATACACTCCGACTTGGATTTGGTAATGGATTCAGAGTTGCCAATGTATTCAGCGAGGACCATGCAGCACTATCTGGAGCTCGTGAAGTAATAATAGCAACAGATTTAAAACCAGAAAAATCATATAATTTCAATTTGAATCATACTACGAAGTTATTTCCCGACTTTGGCTTTGTAACCCTTGATGGTAGCTTATTTTACACCTATTTTACCAATCGTATTGTAGCAGATTTATTTACCGATGTGACAAAGGTCATTTTTGATAATCTGGATGGGCACAGTGTATCGCAAGGAGCCACTTTAAATACTGAATTTAATTTTAAAAATGGCTTAAAAATAATGGCTGGTGGTACTTATATGGACGTCTTTATCAAAGAAAAAGATCAAAATGGTATCCAAGTAAAAGAAAGACAGGTACAAACCCCAAACTTTACGGGTACATGGACGATGAGTTACACATTTCCGAAATGGAATATTACCTTCGATTACACAGGTAATGTCACAGGTCCGATGCGACTACCTGTTGTACCTAATGATTATCGTCCTGAATATTCACCGTGGTTTAGTATTCAAAATTTTCAAATGACCAAAAGATTTAAAACAGGCCTTGAAGTATATGGTGGATTAAAAAACCTGCTCAATTTCATACCTGATGACCCTTTATTGAGACCATTCGATCCATTTGATAAAAACATTAATACCGATAATCCTAATGGCTATACCTTTGACCCAACATACAACTTTGCACCTATGCAAGGAATCAGAGGGTTTGTAGGATTTAGGATAGATATAAAGTAGAGATTTTACTAGGAATAGCTTGTAAACAAAAAAAGCCGATCAATTTAACACTGACCGGCTTTTTTATTTTATGTAAACGAATTACTATCTTGCAAATGCAGTAGCTCTCTTTTCTCTAATGACAGTCACTTTTACTTGACCCGGATATTGCATTTCATCCTGGATTTTTTGCGATATCATAAATGCAAGATCATCTGCA
>JBBRJL010000429.1:0-3270 GCA_038219375.1 Chitinophagales bacterium
GACATTACTCACAACTGCAAAATCTGACATATATCTTGGAAATAATTGATAACCGCCAGAGTAAGGTGACATAGTCTGTGGCGCAAATTGACCTAGTAATCCTGTCACACTTAATTTATTGCCCGGAATAGGGATAATCGGACCGTTACCATATAAATCCACATCATTATCTATTCTGATCGCAAACTCATTCGTACCATTGGTCATGATCACATTAAACCCTGATCCCATACCTGTCCATTGTGTCACATCCACATATTCAAGATTTTGAACTGTTAATAAACTTGACTCGTCTATTTCTACAAATTCAGCGACGATTTTAGGAGAAACCAAATTATTACCTTGAGAAAGTACATTTACGCTATCTAATCTCATTTGTGTCAAACCTCTGAAGTTGTCGATTCGGCCTTTGATCTCTACTTCATCCCCTTCTAGCACGGTGTATCCCAAATTGCCCGAACCGCTAAAAGCACCTATACCATTATTATTGACATCCATGACGGTAAATTGTAATCCTGTGGCAGCATTCAAATTCACACCATAAACGATACCTCTCAGCGTGCATGTAACATTTAAAGAGTCTGTAACGCCATTAGTATTGGTGGTAGTCACTGATGTAATAGAACGCAATGGATAAATATTTACAACTACTGGAGCATTTACTGTTACAGTACCCACCATACCCAAAGATACATGTGGATCACATCTATAATTATATAGTCCAGCCTTATTAAATGTAAAATCATAAGTCCATGACGAACTTGAAGCAGCACCATTGCCGAAGCTTTCAGGGTTGGTAGGATAAGTAGCTTGGGTTCCATTTACATTATGGCTACCTCCTATATTTTTCCATCTTACTGTCTGCCCCACTTCTATAGTAATATCCTTAGGTGTAAAAAAATTGGACGCTACTTCCACGACTACATCGGGATCTAAAGAACAACTAGGTATAGAGTTAGCCGAACCTGGAGTGCCGAAAATCTGACGCGCATTGATCATAAATCCTAGGTCATTTAAAGAAACTTTCCAGTTTTCACCATCATTTGGATCAGCCTCAGGATTGCACAACTCAATAGAAGCACCACCACCATCGGTACCTTGAGTAAAACCAGGCCATGGCGCAACTTTAGCGTATGTGAAAGAAAAAACAACAGCACCATTTGCATCGGAAATTTCTACTAACTCTCCTGAATTGTTAAAAGCATTGCCACTTAGTGGGTCTGCATTTGACCAACCAAGGGCATTGAAACCATAAGCACTTAGAAAAGGAGCAGAAGCCTTTACAAGTAAAATATACCCATTGGCCGCAATTGATGTGTCGGGGAAAGTGTATGTTATTCCCTTGGTAAATTTGTAACCAGTCAAGTCAATCGCTTGATTGGTAGTATTTAATATTTCTACATACTCAAGCGTATCGGCATTTGTTTCTGGTGGATTGTAAGACAACTCAGTGATAACGAGCTGACTCAATGCCGTACTAGTAAAAAATAGAACAAAAATGAGTGAAGTAAATAAATTCTTCATATTGCAAAGATTTTGGTTATTAAAGACATAAAAGTAAGCAAAAAATGGAATGTGGACAAAACTGTTGATAAATATATAAAGTTTAAATATAAAAATTAACATTATCTTAATATTTGATTTGTATTTTTGCGCTGATTTTTAAACCAAACCAATCATTTAACAAACGTGGTTACCTGAAAAATGTAGATGATAATGTAGAACATGGCACTTCAAGTTATTAAAACATTAGACAGGAAATCGCAAAAACACAAAATCTTAATTCATGAGAACGAAATTTTTACACATTTTTTTATTCCTAATGCTGGGACTGGGTGTCCAAGCACAGGTGACGACTGGTAGTATGTCTGGTAAAGTGTCAGATGATAAGGGTGAAGTACTTATAGGTGCAACTATCCTTGCAAAACACATCCCAACTGGTTCAGAGTATGGTGTTATTACACGCGAAGACGGGCGATATAACATTAATAACATGAATCCAGGTGGACCATACAGTATTACAATCGCTTATATTGGTTTTCAAGATTATATCGCAAATAATGTTTATTTGAATCTTGGCGAGAGTTTTTTACTGAATGCAAAACTTTCTGAATCATCTTTGCAAATAGATGAAATAGTAATAAAAGAAAGTAAACTAACCAATACTACTCGTATAGGATCCGAAACTGTGATTGATAACAACAAAGTAAACGCTCTACCAACAGTATCCAGATCTCTAGGTGATTTTGTTCGCCTTACCCCGCAAGCAAAAGTTGACAACAATGGTGCTATATCAATTGCTGGTCAAAACAATAGAATGAATTCGATTTCAATAGATGGAGCATTAAACAATGATGTTTTTGGTTTAGCAGCATCTGGAACGAATGGCGGTCAAACTGGTATCAGTCCAATAAGTATTGATGCTATTGAATCTTTCAAAGTGGTTGTATCTCCTTACGATGTATCACAAAGTGGTTTTACAGGTGGAGGCATTAACGCTATTACAAGGTCAGGGACTAACAATCTAAGTGGTTCTGCATATCTATTTCACAGAAATCAAGATCTTGCAGGCAACACTCCAACAGATATTGAAGGATTTGAAAGGAAAAAACTAGCAAATTTTAGTGCATCTACATATGGAATAAGATTAGGAGGACCAATCATTAAAGACAAAGTTTTCTTCTTTGTTAATGCAGAAATACAAAGAGAAGAAAGACCACAAACTTTTGATGTAGCTACCTATGGCGGCACTTCAAAACAAGCAGAATTAGACGTATTGAAGAATTTCGTATCAGAAACCCACAACTATGATGTTGGACAGTTTGGCAATACTATTGGTCAAGTAAATAGTGATAAAGTAAGTGCTAGAATAGATTGGAACATCAATAAAACTCATAAACTTACAGCATCCCATAGATATACGTATGGAGAATCTTTGCGTCCTGGAAACAGTGGGTCTCAAACCATAAATTTTTCTAATTCAGGCATATTCTTCCCTAGTACTACAAACTCTTCTTCTTTAGAATTAAAATCAATCTTCAGCTCGAAGTTGTCAAATAGTTTATTAGTCGGCTACACATCTGTTAGAGATGATAGGAATCCGATAGGAGGAAATTTCCCCTCAGTTTCAATTATTGATGGTACTGGAAGGATAAATTTTGGTTCTGAAGCTTTCTCAACAGCAAACCAGTTAAATTCAGATATTTTTACTTTCCAAAATAAATTACAATATTACTCAGGAAGGCACAGTATTCTAGCTGGTATTGATGG
>JBBRJL010000430.1:0-3270 GCA_038219375.1 Chitinophagales bacterium
ATCAAATCTACCTGTAAAATTGACAGAACCTAACTTAGTGAAATTTTCAGGAAGATTAAATTTAGGCACTAGCATTTTTATCTTCTTCATACTTGTCTCAAATCTATCCAATTTGATATTCAGAACTGTATTGTCAAAATCCAAGAGATTTCTTGTATTGAACGATCCTGCTAGACTCAACTTATCACCAAACTTAAAATCTACATTTCTTCCTGCAATATTAACAATTTTGCCAAAATATCTTCCACTGATTTCAACGTATTCATTTGCATTGTTTTTTATAAAACTGGAGCTACTAAGAGTTGGAATAAAGTGTTCGATATCTTTTATATATATTTTTGATCTATCAAACGAAGCATTTAGAATAACTTCATTAGCAAAGTTTTTGAACGCATTAAAACTGAGGTAACTCAAACTAAATTTGTCTTTGATAACAGTCTCCCCCAATGTAATGGAATAATTGGGCAAGGTGGCATTAGTACTACCGATGAAGATAGAATCACACTTGACATCATGGATCGGAAAACCCGTATTGTCTTCAGCGCTCAATGTCTTGAGATCCAATGTCAATCCTTCTTCGCTATGGTATCTTAGATTCTTGATATTGAGTGCTATATCTTGAAAATAAAAATTATTCAAATCCAGTTTCCCTTCATTTCCCTTAAGTAAAGGCAATAATCCATTGGTTTTTCCAAAATGACCATCTTCTATTGCAAAATTGCGCAAGGTGATAACAGTCGGATTCGTTTGTTGAGAAATAATTGTGTCCGTTTTCCCATCCTGTTTTACGGTAAGTTCTACCTCAGGTCGACAATCGTATTGATATATGTATGTGTGGTAAGAAGGTCCAACTAGTGAAATGTCATTTATATCAAATTCATTACAAACCCAATCTAAGTAGTTGATATCAATATTACCATGATCAAGTTTAATAATATCGTATTTCCCCTTATTTTTATCTTCAATTTTGACTGTTATGTCATCAAGATCAATCTCCTTTAGTTGGATGATAAGTTTAGACTTTGGAGATGATGGAGCTTTGGGAGGCGAAAGTCTACTCAGAAACTTTTTGAGATTGGATTCTGTCTCATTTTCTTCAGTGACTATACTTAAATATATACCATTTAGACCTATAAAAGACAAATCCAATTGGTTGTTCAATAAAAAGAAAAGATTTTTGCTCAATGAAATATTGATAGATCCACCATTAAATAACGTATCATTGAGTCTATCTGAAATAGTAATACCATCCAAAATCAATCCATCGAAAGGACTAATTTTGACTTTTTGAGCAGTTACATTAAATTCAGTTGCATCTGAAATATACTTCGTAAGTTTTGACGATAGATACGTTTGTACCACAGAAGTTTGTAATAAGAGAACACAGCCAACTATAAAAAACAGTAAACTAAAAAATACACGCTTTGCCCAGAAAAAGAATCCTTTTTTCTGTATTGGTTGGTTGTTTGTATTTAAATTATCATCCACAAATGCACATTAATCTTAGGTATTAACTCGAATTAACGGATAAAGTTATGACTTTCTTGATTACCAAAACATAGTTTAACACTTCATTAATCATTTGTAGTCTCGTAAGTCTTTTTTACTTACTAGAAAAAATCAGTTTTCGTCGAGTTTATTATAAATTTTGATACATTCCATCGCTTCTTTTACGTCATGGACACGAAGAATTTTTGCCCCTTTCTGAAGTGCGTACATATGTAAAGCTGTACTCGCATTTAACGCATCAACTGAGCTGATATCTAGCAGCTTATTTATCATGGACTTCCTAGAGATACCGACAAGTATTGGACAGTCAAATATCATAAACTGTTCTAATGATCGCATCAAATCATAATTGTGGTCGATCGTTTTGCCAAACCCAAAACCTGGATCCAAAATGATATCACGAATACCAGCTTCTTTGGCAGAGTGTATTTTTTTGACAAAATATTTTAAGATATCTAAAACTACATCGTCATACGTTGGATTCTGTTGCATATCAGCAGGCACTCCTTGCATGTGCATCATGATGTATGGGACTTTCAGATCAGCTACTGTCTCGATCATAGTATTGTCAAAGTCACCTCCTGAAATATCATTTATAATAGACGCGCCATGATCGACACATACTTTTGCCACACTACCACGTATAGTATCTACAGAAATAATCACTTCTGGAAAGGTTTGCATGATGGCTTGGATCATCGGTATCAATCTATTCATCTCTGTTCTTTCGTCTATGATAGTGGCACCTGGCCTACTGGACATAGCGCCAATATCAAGTATCGATGCTCCATCTTGAAGCATACTAGAAGCTTTGGCCAAGACAAGATCAACCGTATTTGCTCTGGAATCTACGTAAAATGAATCTTCATTTACATTGATAATACCCATGACAATCGGTGTGTCTAGGGAAAGAAGACGACCAGAACAATTGATGCTAAGCTTCATGTGTATTATTTTATTATCAGTGTCGTTTACTTAAGCTAATCTTGTTGATTTTTACCCATCCTATATCCTTCTCGAAAAAAGAAAGGACTTCATTAAGTGTTCTTAGCTAAACGAAACTATTTTTAGTATCCAAAAATAAATATCAATTACAAATCTCTTTTCATAAAGCTCCTGTAGGCAATGGCAAAAAATAAGGTTGTGTATATAATTGACATCATTATTGCTTGTCCACTAGATAACAACAAACTAAAATTCCACTCTTTATCAACAAAAAAATCAGGAATCTTCAACAATGGGAAAGGGTGAAGATCTTCTATACTATTTATGGGCCAATAATTGCGACTTACGTGGGTATAATAATAGACATGAATTCCTTGTAGAATGGATTCCAATATAAAATAAAAAAAATAAAAAAAGATAGCTAGTGTGCCACGTCTGATGATGAATGCTACCAACATCGCAAAACTCATGTATCCAAGACAAAGTAGAAAAAACTTGAAAATCGCAAAATTATTATCAAAAATTAATGCTAAATCAATACCATCTGTATGGATAACTCCTATGATAATCGTCGATAATGCATACAATAATGTGGCGGCTGAAGCTATAAACAAAATTGAAAGTGACTTGGATAGGAAAAATGATTTCTTAGTCATCCCAGTCAGAATATTCTGTCGCATGGTCTTATTCCCCACCTCAGAAGTAATCATATATATAGTCAAAAATCCTAGACAAAAAGGAACTAGCCAATTTCCAACGTAACCTTGATAATCCCAAATTTTTGGAAATTCATAGATCTCCGTGCTTGTCAACATG
>JBBRJL010000431.1:0-3246 GCA_038219375.1 Chitinophagales bacterium
AGGAAGCCCTCCAACATTATGATGGGATTTGATCGTGACCGATGGGCCGTGTACGGAAACCGACTCGATAACATCGGGATATATCGTCCCTTGTCCCAACCATTTTACTTTGGGTAAGGCGTGTGATTCTTCTTCGAATATTTCAATAAACATTCTGCCGATAATTTTACGTTTTGCCTCAGGGTCTGATACACCTTCTAGTTCATCAAGAAATCTATCAGCTACCTGAACTCCTTTAATATTAAGACCCATTCCTTCGTAAGAGATCAAAACTTCTTCAAATTCATCTTTCCTTAACAAGCCATTATCCATAAAGACGCAGTGCAACCTATCCCCGATCGCTCTATGAATCAATGTGGCAGCCACTGTTGAGTCTACACCACCCGACAAACCCATCATAACGTGATCATTGCCTAGTTGGGCTTTGAGTTTTGCTACTGTCTCTTGAACCATGGATGCTGGAGTCCAAGAACAGTTGACACCAGCAATATCGTGTACAAAATTGTACAAAATGTCTTTCCCTTGCAAGCTATGTGTTACTTCTGGATGAAATTGTAGACAATATATTGGATATGCAAATGTTTCATCTGAAGATCTGTAAGCTGCAACAATATCAGAAGTCTTTGCGATAATCTCAAAACCTTCGGGAACTTTTGTTATGGAATCTCCATGTGACATCCAAACTTGTGTAGAAGCATCTATGTCAGTAAATATTTTATCTGGCATGGTGACAGACATGGTAGCCTTTCCATATTCTCTCTTTTCTGACTTGAGCACAGTACCACCAAGCTTGTGTGACAATAATTGTGCACCATAACAAACTCCCAAAACAGGGTATTTATTAATTATTTGGCTTAGGTCGATGTCTAAGGCATTTTCGTCAAGTACTGAAAATGGACTGCCTGAGAGTACTACGGCTTTCAGATTTGGAGTTTCCTTAAACTTATTATATGGATATATTTCGCAATACACATTAAGTTCACGTAGCCTTCTAGCTATGAGTTGTGTATATTGTGAACCAAAATCGAGTATTATCACTAAATCATTCATGAGCACAAAGATATAACGTTATCCATATCTTTGAGAATAAATAGAGGTGATATCGAAAAAAATATTATTTCTTAATGAATTGGATCTTCACTTCATCAAGATTTTTTTCACCTTTAAGGGGTTCGTAAATGGTATTTTCATGACTAACACCTCTTATTTTTAGATATGTCTTTACAGCTTCTACCCTATTTTTGTTCAACAGAGAAGCCGCATATGTATCTAATGTCTGAACCAATAACTTAAGTGACGGATTAGACTTTATAGTCTTAATGGTCGTCTCCAAAGACTCTATTGCTTTGTCTGAAAGTATAGCTCCTCCTTTTTCAAAATAGATCAACGTGGGATCAATACCCGCATAAATGTAATTGCTATTGGATTCACGCTGAATTTTCTGTTGTTTAGATGTGTCAAGTTGGTCTAAAGAGTAATCCTGCGTTTTTAGGACGTATCCTTTCAGGTCGTCAGCAGTATCATCGATGATACGAATCACTTTTCCTTCTGGAGAAACCTCAGCAAGGACTAGCTTTGTATTGTATAAGATACTTACTTGTTTGTTGACTTGCGCACCAAGTGTTAAATTGAATCCTAAAAGACTCAACAATAACACAAATCGGGGGAAATTCGTGTTTGACATGTGTATATGAGTTAAAGCGTTAAAAATTATTCTTCTAATAAACCTCTACCTTCTTTTATTAATTTACCACTGCTAATTAAATCCTGAGACAACTTGTCCAAAACACCATTGATAAACTCCTTACTCTTTGATGTGCTATAATTTTTTGCCAACTCGACATACTCATTAAGTGTTACCTTAGTAGGAATTGTGGGGCAATGGAGAAACTCACAAATAGCCATCTTGATCATTATCATGTCCAAAATTGCTACTCTTTCAGCGTCCCAATTCTTTAGTACAGGCTCTATCAAACCTAGTAACGCTTTATCGTCGTTAAAAGTTCTCTTGAGCAAAAATTCTCCGTAATCCTTGGAAGTATCTACATCAGGATAGTGCTCCATGACAAATTTATCGTCCTCGTATGGGAATGCTTTTAAGACTTTTTTGATAGCGCCTATGATGAGTGATTTGTCATCTTCCCAATTGGCAAAATGATCTTCTATGATTTCATTAAAGATTTCATTTTTTCTACAAAACCGAAATAGTTCGAGCAGCATCTCTAGATTTTCATCTGTCGTTGTTTCTTTTACAACAAATTCATTGTACACATCTTCCTTGGCAAATTCATAATAGATGGTTTTGAAATGGTCTTTATCGACCTTTTGTGCAAACCCACTTTTTTCGAACTTTTTGATTAAAAAGCTATTTTTAACCAATCCTTGTATCATATCATTCGACCATAACTTAGGGGTAAATTTTTTGTCAATTTCTGTGGGTAAGTGTTTTGACTTTCTTTTTTCAAAGTCGTCCGAAGCAGATTTAGTAATTTGGATCAAATTATAAATAGAAAAAAGCAATAGTTCAAAACTGTCGTCAATTTTTTTCCAATAATCCTTAATGGTTGCCTCATAAGTGAGTGATTCGTCACGGTTTTGGGCGTACAATACCTGCATCACTTTAATTCTCACATTTCTTCTACTTAACATTCTTATAAATTACTTTTAATTTCAGAAAACTGTATCTTTAGCAATAAAGTGCAAATATAGCAATTCATTTTAAATTACAAATTTTTTATATTCGTTATTCACAGGATGTTATAAAATAATTATAGATTGCGGGAATACAAGTCGATCATGAGAGAATTGTCATAATAAGAATCATTGTTAAATTTGTATCTTAGAGTAAAATAAGTTCCACATTTATTTCTTTGTGATCAATATTTAAAAAATGAGTAACTAATCAGGTGTATATAGGACTAAAGACATTTTGTCCATGCCAAAGGCAGACACGCACAATTTTGGAACTTTCAGGCAAAAATACCACCAAAATAAGGTAGTTTTCAATTTTTACCACAGATTTACTTCCGTGGTTACTAGTATTTCACCACATTCGTGGTTATACCAGAATAATTACAAAAATAATCATTTAACTAATAAAATAACAATACGTTATTAACTCAAGTTTCGGTGGTAGATTTGTGTCATATTATTTTTCAATTTGGCACAAAATCACGTATTTGGTCATTTCTATAATGGTTTAGCGTATTTTTCTTTTGTGTTAAGACAAAAGAAACAAAAAGTCAA